>CAZYEG010000039.1:0-8580 GCA_964646365.1 uncultured Methanosarcinales archaeon | reverse complement strand
TATTGATTCAATATGCCAAAATACACAAACTTTAAATATGAATATTACTAATAGAAAGAATATAGATGTAGATAAGCTCATCTATAGAATATACGATATTTATGGAAATCCTGAAGCAAAAGAGGTTGACGTTTTCATAAGGCATGGAAAAGCAAATACTGAAAAGGTCACTGTCATTAAACAGGGAGTAACCAGTGTAATTGAAGTGATTCCAGTAATAATCAAAGATGAGAATAAGATTATCTGCGAAGATCGTGAAATTAAGGCTAATAATATCAGATTTTGTTGAGGTGAAAAAATGAGTTTAAAAAAGAAAGGTGTAAGCCCTTTAATCGCTACTGTTTTACTTATAGCATTTGCTGTCGCACTAGGTGCAGTTGTTATGAATTGGGGAAGAACATATGTTGAGGAGACTGCAGATAAAGCAAAACAGACGTCTGATACAAAAGTTAGTTGTAGCATGGATATCGCAATGAAGTACGTTACAATCAATGGTGATAAACAACTTTGTTACAATGAGACAGAAAACTATATTCAGTTTACACTCTTAAATACTGGGACTAAGAATATTGAATTATTACAAGCCATAATAATAGGGGCAGACTCTATTTATGTCAATAGTTCGCTTGACAATTCTTCAATACTTGCAAGTCATCCACTTAAGACAAACATAACATATGATTTTGATACATATGGTTCAATACAGAAAATTAGTCTAACACCAGCTATCAAAGTTGAAGGAAAGATTGAACCTGTATTGTGTGCAGATAACTCACTTGATCAAGAGGATATCTCAGTTTGTTCTTAAAATGGGAGATGACACTGGAAGAAAAGGTTTAATTTTTTTTCTCATTTTTTTTGTATGTTCAATAATTCTTTTGTCATACATATTGGTACATTCAGTTAGAACATATAGTGAGAATAAAGAAAAGACAGACGATATTGCAGAAGTGAGTTATGATTGTTCGCTTTATGCGTTTAATATTTATGAAGACACAATAACATATTTGGATGGAAAATTGTCATTCAAGATAAAAAATACTATAGGAGAAAAATTTGATATATTAGTACTAGAAGGAAATAATACAAAAGAGACATATCTTTTTAATTTCATATCTGGGTCAGATCCTATAGATGTTTCTGAGGAAGTTATTCCTCAGGATGGCAAAATTCAGGTTTATCCGAAGGGATGTCAGCATAATGCAGAGATAATTGAGGTTACAGCATGAGAAAGTCACAGGTCTGGGTAAGTGCAATCTTATACATGCTTATAGCAGCTACAGCTATGGCACTAATTATTCAGGCAGGAATACCAATCATCAATAACATGAAGCATCGAAGCATTTATTCCAGCACAGAAGAGATGCTCGTCTCGCTTGATAAGCACATAGTAGATGTTGCAAATGAAGGCGAAGGTTCTCAAAGGGTCGTTCCTATAGATATTAAAGACGGAGAATTAACAATCCGTGATGGCAAACTCATATGGGAATACGAGACTGAGACTAAAATATTTGAGCCAAAATCAAGAATGAACTTAGGAAATTTAATAATTACAACCAATGCTGGAGTTACAGCCACAGAAAATTTAGATGATTATCTTCTTTCAAATGATAAGATTCGTGTGAATATATCAAAAATATCTGATTGGAGTACTATAAATACATCACAATTAATTAATTACATAGAACATATTGAAAATTCAAAGAAAACAAACGGGACATTCTCTTTTACAATAGGAAACGACCCAACTTCAAAAGTAGGAAACGGATACACAATCTTAAAAGAATCTGGAATAAATCTGGGATTCGGTGTTGTAGTAGCACATGTCAACACAACAAGTTTTGAATATGACCTTCACCTTACGCTTGAAAGTGAAGCAGATTTTATCAGAGTCAATGTTAAAGATCTTTTAGTAAAGTAATTTTTATATAATACTCCTGTTTTTTATATTCCATGTTTAATAAAAAAATTTCATTGTTTCTCTTTTTACTGATTATTCTCTTTTCTAGCGCAGTTTCTGCGGGTACTATCTCATTAACTACAACCATATCAACAACAGTAATTAATGACAACGTTTATGGCAGTATCAAGATAAAAAACTTGGGAGATTCAAATGCTAATATTGTAACACCCAAATTGTTATTTGGAGGGGAAGAATTCATTTTGCCCGAAGATGTTATAGTTTCACCAGATTCTTCTGGATCATGGAATTTTACACTTTCTGCTAAGAACTTCAGTCCAGGCACCCATCCTTTGATTCTTGAGGTATACTATGAGGATGATAATAAATATCCATTTTATTCAATGACTGTTTCATCAGTCAATCTTAAAAATGCCACACAGTCTGATGTGTTGATTTCTGCAGATAATATAGAACTTTCTTCAACAGCCAACATAGCTTTTCATGTTAATGGTAAAATTCTACCAAGAACAGGGAAATTTACTTTGATAATACCTGGAAATCTTGAAAGTGACAAAACAGAAATAGTTGCAGATTTAGAAGAAAAAAAAGAGTATCAATTTAAGATAAAGAAGGGAAGTTCGTTAATCGGAAGCACTTACAATGCATATATCGTACTCGACTACGATTTAGGTGGGCATCACTTTACTGCTAACAAAATAATCAAGGTTGCAATCAAGGATAAAGCAAACATTTTTGACAATCCAACTTTGTACGTAGGATTATTTATAATTTCTTCATTATCTCTATTGGTTATACAATTTTTTAAAAAAGGAGAAAAAATTTCAAAAAAGATCCCATCTTGGATATATGATGTGATTCTTCTTGTGTTTGTCATTATATTTTTGTTTACGTTCTTAAAGCCATCATTGATTTTTTCCAATACAACCATTACTGGAGGAGATACAGGCTCTCATGTTGTTATTGCAGACTATCTTAAGGACTATTTGCTACCACAGGGAAAGTTGACCGGTTGGTATCCTAATTGGATGGCAGGTCTTCCTATGCTCCAATTTTATTTTATACCACCATATTTTTTGATAGTTTTTTTGAGTTTTATTATGCCATTCAATATTGCGTTTAAATTTGTAACGATACTTGGAATTCTCTTTTTGCCAATTTTTGTCTATATTGCATTAAGATTATTAGGATTTAAGCGACCACTCCCAGGCATAGCCAGTGCTGCATCACTGATACTTCTTTTTGACGAGTCATTTTCACGTTGGGGAGGAAACATCAAGAGTACATTCGCAGGGCAGTTCCCGCACATGATATCTTTTTCGCTTCTTGTGTTGGTGATCGGGCTCTTATATAAATTATATTTCAGTGATAGTGTTTGGATTAAAGAGAGAAAAACATTCCTAATAACAGCTATATGCGCAGCTCTTGTAATGACAACGCACATATACACAACAATTATTCTTGCATTATCTTCAAGTTTTTATTTTTTTTATACAATTATAAAACGAGAACGGTATGACAAGCTTATCAAGATGGGATTATTGTTCGGTGTATCTAGTTTCTTTGCAGGGTTTTGGTTGTTTCCAATGTTTATCAAACTAAAATGGACAAGCCCTCCGGCGGATATTATCTATGGCTTTCCAATGTTTGAGAAGATATTCGCACCATCATACTTATTATTAATGCCTCTTGCAATACTTGGAATATATTATTTCCGAGAGAAAAAGTCAACATGGCTACTTGTTTATTCATATGTTGTTGTATTTATAATGACATTGCTAGCAAAATATACAAGCTTTCTTTACATTAGATTTATTAGTTTTCTTTATCTGCTTGTACTCATACTTGCTTCGATGGGAGTTGCATTTATTTTTCATAAAGTTAAAAGTAAGGGATTTCTTTCACTTTGTGCAACATTCTTAATTTTTTTTATACTTTTAATTTCCACAACAGACATTCCAGGATGGGTTCAGTGGAATTATGAAGGATTAGAGGAGAAGACATCATATCCACAACTTACAAAAGTGTTTGATAAAATTAAAAATACAGATACAGATGGACGAGTTGACATTGAATACGCAAATTATAATTATTTTGGCACGCCTAGGGTGTTTGAGGCAAGCCCCATTTTTACAGATAAGCCCGTCATAGAGGCATTATTGGTTGAATCTTCACTAACATTTCCATTCCATTACTATATTCAAAAAGAAGTAACTGTTGAAACATGGTGGCCGACATTTTCGATAAAAATACCTGAAGTAAATCTTACTGAAGCGGCAAAAGACATGTGGTTTTACAATGTAAAATATTTTGTTTCATCAGATATAGGAACTCAGAAGCTTATAGAGAAATCATCAGAATACAGGTTAGATGAAAAAATAGATAATTTTGCATTTTATTTCATAAATGATGATTCTAAGTACGTCGAAGCATTAGGACGTGAACCAATCCTCATAATTACTGACAATTTTAGAGATTTTTCATATGAATGGATAAGTTCTGATTACCAAGATGTAATTCTTGCATTTTCAGAGAAGTTAACTGAGGAAGATAATAAAAACTATAGATTGATACTCTGGAACAAATCGGGTGAGGCTCCAGAGGGAACAATTACTGATCTTCAATCTGCAATAAAACAATCAAAAAAATATAATACCAGCTGCACAACCAATACTGTATTAGAGAACGAAAAAATATTTTATAATACAACGTGTCCAGGCAGGCCTCACTTAGTAAAAGTATCTTATTTTCCAAATTGGAAAAGTAGCGAAGAAGAAAAAATATATCCTGCCACTCCTTCAATTATGCTTACAACTCCAAGGGCAGTTAATAATGAAATTAATTATTCTGATCATTGGTCTGATAAAATGGGTTTATTCTTTGCATTTGTTGGAGCAATTCTTCTCATCTTATTTTATTTATTACTCGGCAAAATGCCAGTTATTGATAAAAAATTGAATAGAAGTCTAAAGAAGACAATAAAGAAATTCAACAGATTATTTTTTAATAAGAAAACTTTTTTAATTATTATTTCGGTTATAATTACAATTGTTTTTTTTGTAGGGGTTATAAGCACAGTAACACTTCGATCATCTTGTAAAGAGTCGTGTTCATCTCTTGGTTTTTCTAAGTCATCTGGCAAATCAAAAATAAAAGATCTTGATTCGTTTAGTCTTGGCCATTTGCACCCGATACAAAATAAGTTTCATAATTTCGAGTGCAATGTGCAGTATTGTGACTCGACAAGAAGTGATTTCGTATACGTACATAAAGGAAATATCTCATTTGATATGAAATTCAAACCAGGATTTGATAATTACATCATTCTTGGTGTAACAGGTAAAACATCATGTAGAAAAAACGACATTTATCTAAACGGAGTTTTTATTTCATCAATAAAAACAGACCATGGAACAAGTATGGATTATGTGGTCGATATTAACTCTTCCCTAATCCAAGCAGAAAAGAATCGAGTTACAATTTCTCATGATATAGGAGAGAAATGTTATGGTTTTGACTTGTATAAAATTAAAACAAGTTATAATGCTTGTAGATGTAGTAATTAATATTTCTTAAGTTCATTGCACAACTCAATAAACATAGCACTGCTCCATGCTTGAGCCCAAGTACCACACGGTTCTTGTTTT
The DNA here is from genome assembly GCA_964646365.1 of uncultured Methanosarcinales archaeon. Classification (GTDB taxonomy): domain Archaea; phylum Nanobdellota; class Nanobdellia; order Woesearchaeales; family CAZYEG01; genus CAZYEG01. Next base: position 3,012 of record CAZYEG010000039.1, on the reverse strand, counting down.
TCTGCTGAAGAAATTTCAGAATGAAATCCTTTGTAGCCAGACTTCATGATATCTTTTGATGATGCTTTGTATATTGCATCAACATATTTTTTAAATTTTCTTTTTCCAGCGCGATTTAAGCAAATTGCAGCTAGATTATTTATCCAGTACCATGAGTCCCCTCTGTGATAACTTTTATCATCTTCGCCCGTGTATGAGGGTGTGTAGAGCCCATGGTTCTTAGATATTGTTGATAGTCCACCCCATGGTAACCATAATTCTTCAAGAAGATAAGAAAAACAAGTTGCCCATATCTTTTTTGTGAATAATTCAGGATAAATATAATATGCTATGAATACGTTTGGCCTTGGTGTGAAATCTGCAAGACCGTCGGCAATAATTCTGCCATCCCAAAAATCGCTATTGACTTTTTCTTTAAGTTGATTTTCAAGTTGCTCAGTCATTTTTGCGCCAGCTTACAAAGATTTCTATAGAGCTTATACATATACAATTGTAGTGCTTGTATCTCTATTCGAATTCCACCTCTTGAATCGTCTGTAGGTCCAGTCGTATCCATCCAAGTTTCATTTGGTCCATTTGTGATATATCCTCTTTCTGAGCTGTTTTTAAGAATATCAAACATGCATTTTTCAAGAGTTTTCTTTATGGTCTTGATCTCGTTCTTAGAAAGATGTACATGATGTTCATTTGCATCAGTGACAGCATCAAAAAAGTCATAGAATCTTTTAAATAGCCAACCCGTTGCATCTGCATTATCGATTCCGATGTTATCAGATTCACTTATTATTCGTCCCTTGTTATTTAATCTTTTAAGATAATTAAATAGTATGGATTTAGAAGTTTTAAATTCTTTAAGTTGGATTAATGAACCCAAAGAAATTAATTCATCTCTTGGCCAAAACTGAAAAAACCATGGGAGTCCTGCGTACATCCTTGGACCATCTTTACTTTCACACGTCAAAGACTTTATTGCATTTACAGAATTATGATATGGACTGTCTGTCATCGTATATTTACTTTCTCTAAAAGAATTTAGATTTTTTATCGCTGTTTCTTTATCAAACGAAAATGCAGCCTTTATGTTTCCCTTTATGTCAAAAGCATGATAAATATATCTACTAGTTGGTTGGGAATTCCTTCTCTTGTCATATGGGTATTCTTTTTCAACAAACTCCATTACGGGGGTATAATCCCCTTTTATCCTAAGTGCAAGATAGCATGAATATTTTTCTTTTTCACCAACTTTCTTTGTATATTTTATAATAACAATGTCTTCAAGATATTCTATTTCATAAAATCTTCCCCATTCGTCAGTGTCGTAAGAATCTCTGATATCTAAAAAAAGTTTATTACATTTAATTTTCGCACAATTTGTTTTTTGTGAAATTGAGAAATCATCAACAGAATCAATAACCTTCATCATTCTATCTCTTTCTAGAAAGAAGATGCCATCAAATCTGCTCTCACCTATAGAGCCGTAGCTGCCGATGTGGTTAGTTTGAATCTTATAAACCATTTATTTCACTTTTGATATCGCTAAATTATGGGCCTTGATATATTCCTTAATTAGAAATTGCCAGTCAGCTTTAGATGCGATTTTTCTTGCATTTATTTTGTTCTCGATTCTTTGAGTCTTATCATAATCTACATATTCTTTGAACAGCTTAGTCATATTCTCTGTTACAAAGTTGTCATCTTTTCCAAGTCTTTCAAGAACAAATATTCCAGGATTCTCGCTTTTATCTACATCCTTCTTAATATACATTCCAAACCCAGAAAGGTCGGTTGTTATCGCAGATATTCCCAAAGCTCCAGCTTCAAGTGGTGTGTATCCCCACGGTTCATAGTATGATGGAAAAACCCCAAGGTGACTTCCAAGCATTGTCTCATAATAATCTGTATCAAGAAGACCATCCGCACCTGTCAAATATATTGGGTAAAAAATTACTTTCACTTTGTCTTCTTTTCTATTCAGAAGACCGTTTTCTCTAAATCCTTTCATGATTGGATCTGTATCATCGTTATTTAGATCATGTGTACATAGTGGAGGAATCCCTTCTTTTTTGAATCGTAAAAGCCTCCTATTACTCTCGTCGCAGAATTCTTTGTTGAACAAAGATTCTTTTGAGATTTCTTTATCAGAGAGAAACGATCTTATCAGATTTGTCTGAACGCCAGACATGCTGTTTAAGATGTGTTCCTTAACATCATTAAAGAACGATTTTCCTTCTATTACATCATGCTTGATGTTGCTGATATCTCCAGGTACGAAGAAGAATGCAATCACAGTTTTATCAATATTTTTTTCTTTCAAATGCTCATTTAATTTTGCAAGTGAATTGATGAAAATATCAATGCCCTTTGTGTGGTATTCATATCTTCCAGCTAAAAACATAATTATTGATTTTTCTATATCAAAATTATAATATGGAAAGAAATGTGACATGACATATTCTTTTATTTGATGTTTGTAGTGTTTATGTTTGATTGAAGAGTTTTCAAAGCTTGGAAATTTTTCAATGTCGAGTCCATTAGGTAATATTACATCAGGTTTCTTATTCAAAAGATGTTCTGCTTCAATACCTGTGATTTCTGAAACAGTTGTAAATGCATCAGCATTTTTTGCACATGCTTTTTCCATCGTGAATTTAGACTGTATGTTACTCTCATAAGCAGCCTTCTCAGGTTCAACTCCTTTTAGGTTGCCGTAAAGATCATAGCCAGATCCTGCAAGGGTTCTTCCAAGCATTGTTGCATGTGTGGTAAATACCGTGCCAACATTTGCTTTTTTTGATTTAAGGTGTAAAAGCGCAGTGCCGCTTAACCATTCATGAAATTGTGCAACAACTTTTTTATCTTTAAATGAGGTTTGGGATAATTCTTGGATTAATCTTCCAACGCAGTAAGACCAAGCAACAGGCTCATCAAATTCATATGCGGTTCCAAGAGAATCAATTTTATATTGTTCCCATAACCAGCCTTTAATCTCGTTTGTTTTTGATAGTGCATTTT
>CAZYEG010000038.1:0-8663 GCA_964646365.1 uncultured Methanosarcinales archaeon | reverse complement strand
CCTATTGAACAATCCTGATGCGCTAAATAATAATGTTCAAACTGATATCTAAAGATTTTGCGTTATTTGTTAAAGACGATCCGATGGAGATATAGTCGACACCTGTTTCTGAAACACTTTTTATATTTTCTAAATTGATGTTTCCAGAAGCTTCTGTTTCTGCTTGGTTGTTAATTAATTGGACTGCTTCTTTCATTGTCTCTATACCCATGTTGTCAAGCATTATTCGGTCAGCTTTTACAGAAAGCGCTTCTTTTACCATTTCGATGTTTTCAGTTTCTACTTCGATTTTGAGATCTGGATATTTGGATTTAGCTTGATTAACGGCTTTTGTAATTGAACCTGCGACTTTGATGTGATTGTCTTTGATAAGAATCATATCGTATAGTCCAAAACGGTGGTTTGTTCCTCCGCCAATCTTTACTGCGTATTTTTCGAGAGGACGAAGTAGAGGAGAAGTTTTTCTTGTATCAAGAATTTTTGCTTTTGAGAGAGACTGGAAATTATTTGCAATGGTTGCGATACCTGAAAGGCGTTGCATAAAGTTGAGTGCTGTTCGCTCTCCGGTGAGAAGTATTTGAGCAGGGCCTTTAACGGTTGCAATGATATCGCCTTTAGATATTGGTTGACCATCTTCGATATTTTTTGTAAATTCTATTTCTCCTAAAGATTGAAAAACTTTCTCTGCAACATCAATCCCGCATAGGATTCCTTCATCTTTTGAGAGGAATTCGGCTGATGCCATTTTATCTTTTGGGATGGTTGCAAGAGTTGTTGCGTCACCTGTTCCAATGTCTTCTTCTAAAGATGCTTTAATAATTTGGTCAATCTCCATGAATAGAAAAGAAGATAGAATTATATTTAAATTTATTGAAGAGGAACAATAAAATAGTCATCTATTTGTACATTCTCAATATCCGCCATCCACTCTTGATTTGCTGTATAAATATCTCTTAATGCTTCTTTTAGTGGTGCTTTGGAATGTAACATTCCTTCTAAAGTATTGTATAAAACAGAAACGCTTCTATCAAGTGCTGACGGAGAATTAAAATCATCTGGGTGACCAATATGAACAAAAGGAGACATGTTTGATTCTCGGTAAGTTAATACTGTCTGCATATTTGGAACGTAAGCATAAATTCCTTCGAACTCTGGTGGCACAGAAACAGCATCATCATCTGGCGTTAAATGAACAGCGTCAGGGAAATATCTATCACACAACATCTGAAGACGATCTGATGCAATTGCATTGTCTTTCCCGCTTAGAAACATTGATATTGCGCTTTGTGTTCTATCAATCTGTTGACCTAAGTATGCCTGAGTGATTACTGTTCCATCCTCTTCAGTAGTTCCTAATAACTCTCTTAAATTTTCTCTGATATCGTCGTTTGTAAGTTCCATTTTCATTCTTAAGCTGGTTTATCAATAAGTGGCATTCCTAGGAGTGGCTCATACATTTTATCGTGATATTCCATAAACATCTCTTTTCCACTGTGTTCTGTGACATATTCTTCTTGAGCACGAACTAGATGAGCTTCTCGTTCTTCAGGTGGTCTTTGTTCCCAAAGCATTGCTTGGTCAAGGCCATACATAAATCCACCCTTGTCGAGATTTTTAAAAAGGTGAGCATTTCCTGTGTCTGGGTTCTGAGCATAATCTTTCAATACTTTTAATCCGCCTGTCGCGTGACCTATTGTACGAGTACCATACATTAATCCTAAGAATTGAACTAAACCGCAAGGTTCATACCCTGAGGGCATAAAAGTAAAATCTGATGCTGCAAGACCGGTGATATTGAGCGCTTCGTCAAAACCTGCAAGACCTATAAGACCATCATATCTATTTTGTGCTCTTTGAACAGCCTCAACCATGCAGTAATCTCCATCAGCAGGATCTGCTATAAAAACCAACTGCAATCCCATGTCTGCATATTTTTTCATTGCAGGATCAATATTATCAACTACAATCTCTACATGTTTTTGTTGACGCTGAAGTCGACTAACCCAACTTCCCATTTTTGCATTTGGGTCAACTTTCATTCCTAGCTTTTTTTGAATATATGCTTTGTTTGCAGCTTTACCCTCCATCATCTTGTCTGGACCATACTGAACATGAAGTCTTGGATCGTTTTCAGGATTGTCTGATCAAGCGCATTTAGTATTGCAATTGCGTGCGATTCAAAGACGTCTCTTCCCTCTAGTGGATTTTCACCTGGACCATAATTTTTATGAATTCTTTTTCGTATTGCTTGAGTTGTATAATCATTAAAAGCTGGATAATCATCACCTAAAAACATTCCTTCGTCAATCTCATCAAGGAATGGTTGGCTAACTGTGTGAACAAGTTTTGCTTGAGATATTCCTGTTGCAAGGAAGTCTACTACCCATTCTAGTGCTTCCTTATGATTTTCTGGAGGAGCTCCTGCTTCACCATAGTGCATTTTTCTATGAAAATCTTGTGTACTAAGTCCATGACGATTAAGTTCTTTGTCTTGCTGGTAGTGATGGCTCAGTGCTCGATTAGAGTTTTGCACTTCGACATCGTGGATGTGATCAACACAACTATGATCTCTGAACCGATGCAGATCGAGGGGCATGAGGAAAACGAGTAGTCAGGGCCTTTGTCTAAGGAACATGGCAAAAGGCCCTTTGAATCCATCTGGGAGCTCCCCACGAACCTATGAACGTAATAGTGAAATAAAAAATAGATACGAATGTATTCACGTTCTGGTTTGGGGAGCTCCCTACCATTTTTTGTTGTGGTTCGGCGGACTCGCCCGAACCTTGTGGTCCTGATTCCTATAGGAACCTATGCTTCTTCATCGTCGGGGTTTTGAAGGTCCAAATCCTTCCAGGACAAAACTAGAATCTTGAAGGCAGCACTCAATTGACTAGCTGTCTTCATGGATAAGCAGATAACGAGCAGCAGTAGCTGAGTAAATGTCATCGAAAGAGTTCGTTATCTGTCAAACTACAAACTCGGCTACTGCATTTTTTTTAGGAGACGGCGGAGATGCTAATAACTCTCCACAAAAGAAGGTGTTTCTGTCGTCTCCAGTTTTTATTACCCAGTAGCTCAATTAGCTAGAGCAGAGGTCACCAAAACCTCGGGTTCCTGGTTCAAGCCCAGGCTGGGTAATCAATCGTGCAAGGAAAGAGTAATCCTTGCTGTGTAAATAACCCCTTAGTCCAGAAAGGATAGGTGAATAACGATAGATTGAAAGCTCTAAAAAAAGAGTGAATAGCGACAGAGACTTATTATTGTAACCACAAGGAGATGAGACTATGAGACGATTCAGCATGACCACGACGACAAGTAAGCAAGAAGCAATCGACAAGAAGAAGACCGGCCTGATCACCGCCACAAGAACGCGCGGCGCCCTGGCCCTGGAAGACGCGACCTCTGCCTCGAAGACTGGCTAGAAGGTGGCGAAATCTCTTAAATGAGATATGAAGCGGCAATATTGCCTTGCGGTATTGCCGCTTCTTTTAACAATTTCTGTTGTTCAAACACGTTTCATTAACTAGAAGAAGAAAGGATAGTAAAATGTCAACTCGACTCACATTCAGCGAACATCCAAGCATTAAAACCTTAAAGCAAATGGGACGCGATTTTCTTCCTTTCTTTCTCAAAGATGGTACGAGAATCAAACTCCAGATGATCAGTATGTATCCTCTTCGAACAAAAGGACACTTTTCAATTACCGCCCAGAACTCTAACCAAGATCTGTTTGCTGGTGTTGTCAAGGAGACAAAGACAGCATAGGGAAGTCTCTTAAATGAGATACTGAAGCGGCGATGTATTGCTATAGCGCTGTTGCCGCTTTTTTAACAATTTATGATTTTGGGAGACCCTGCAAGAAAACATGGCGACGAAATAAATTCGACCTAACACATGGTCAATTGCGCCTAAATCTTCCAGGGTCTTCCTACCATTCGAAGTAATTAATGACGAAAAAAGAGGAGGTGGGAACATGAGTGACGCGAAAAAGAAGGATATTGGCTTGATGCATGTCGAATTCACGATGAATCCAGCACCGGAAACACTTAAACTTCCTGGGGGTTTACGCCATGAGTTAGAGTGGGAAGGCGGAGAAGGCTTACTCAAAACTCTCGCATTGAGAGAAACTGATGATGGACACTTCTTCGTCGGTGAAGACATAGACGGCAGCGTCGTCCAGGGTGTACTCGTGTAGCGGTATTTGAAGGGATTCCTGAAACATATCAAGTTCGGACACAATGGGTCGACTAAAGTCCTGTATAGTTCGGAAGTATTTCAGGGGTCCCTCGTTATTTTTTGATTCCCGCGGATAAGGTCCGTGGTTGAGAAGCACAGCGAAGTTAATCCCTAAACTTGGAGGTCGAATGATCCTCAAAATCCCCACATAAGATAACGGTGTCTTTCTGTGCCAGCAAGGAAAGAGTGAGGAATATTGTTGGCAGATAGCAGGAATGTATTGTTAACGCTGCAAGGAGATTGTATATGATTGTAGCAGCCAAAACACAGAGTAATGACGTGACAGCCACAGGCAAGACGCTGACGGCTACCAAGGCAAGCGAAACGGCGACATTCCAGGCCTAGCGAAGGACGCGACCCCTGGAATTACAATTGACCGGGCAGGATAATCTTTTTTAAGACTCCTGTCCGGTCTTCTTAATTATTTTTAAAAAAATCTTTTTTTTTGGTTGAATTATTTTCTATATAGTAAATAAATAATAACAAAAAAATCTAAATAAGAATTACAGTTACTTCCCTTTTGATGATTGAAGAAATTGCAAAACGATTAAAAAGTATCAATGAGAATTATAAATTTGAAGGAGATGAATTAGATTTTTCGAATAAAAACTATTCACCTGAAAAATTCTCTGAAAATAATTTCTATAATATTTCTATTGTAAATTCAGACAAAAAAATATCCTTTATTGACGGAGGGAATATAGAGATTGTAAAAAAACCGGATTTATCTGTTCAACTTATTAGAGTTTACTGCACAACATATCAAAACAATAAAAGAATTGAATCTGAAAAATATGAATATTTTTGTTTGACAAAAATTAGTGATGGAGTGTTTCAATCTGAAATTTTTTCTGATAATAATGAAATAGTTCCAGACATATCAGACCTCTCACTAAGATCAGATGATATCACAATCAAACAAGGACTTGCAAGAGCAAGTGTGTCAAAAATCGGGAATATTGCAAGATTATTCTCTGAACTAATTCTAGCAAAGAAGGTTTCTTCTAAAGTTGATTATGTTGTAATGGATGGCACTCTTCAAGAACAAATGACTGGACATAGTAAATATCTAAAACCTCTTTTAGAGGTGAATGTATGTGCAATCGCAAAATCTTCACAGTTAGTTACAAAAAGTGGTAGATCACTAGAATCTGCTTTTAAGAAAAAGGGTATGTGGTATTATAGTCCGCTAGTTAAGGCAGAGAATAGTGAAGTAAATATGTATGTGGTAAAATTGCACGACAGAGGAAAATGTTTTAGGTTTGAGGTTAATGGAAAAATAAGTGATGAACTGTTATCTTTATTGGTTGTCAATTCGAGGGATCCTGTTTTCTTTGGTTATCCATATGGGTTGATTGAGGCTGACACTTTTGCACGTGTGACAAATCAAGAAAAGGAATATTATTCTACACTTCTTTATTCTAAAGTAGGGCTTTTTGAAGAAAAAGGTTCTCACGAAATTCTAGATAGTATCTCTTATTAATATACTAATGTGTATATTAATAGAAAGATTTATATATTAATTTAGTTTAATATAACATCCAAAAGAGGTGATAGCAATGAGAATACTTTCAAAGACCCTATTTGTTTTAGGAACCTTAATCGCGTTATTCTTAGGTCTATTTCCAGTTGGGCAAGCAAAAATGCTTGGGCTACCATACATGACATTTGTTCTTATTTTGGTCGGTATAGTAGTTGGAATGTTTAATATTGTTGGAACACAGAGACATCACTTTCTTATCACGACAATACTCTTACTTGTTATCGGTAATTCTGGACTTTTGATGGTTACAGGAAGTCATAATTACCTTTCAGGAATGATGTTGAATGTACTTTGCTTCGTCGGTCCAGCTGCTATTATGGTTGGATGCAAAGCTGTACATGATATTGTTACTGAATAAAAAATTTTTTTTTGGTTTAATTATTTTCCATATGGTAAATAAATCAATAAAAAAATTACCGAGAACCCCCGAGAGACAGTTGGGAATACTGTCTTCGGGATTCTGGTTTGGTTGGTGTTATGTTCTTTTGGGTTCACCATTCAGCATGTATGCCACTTGCGGCAAGGTGTCTTTGTGGATAGTGAGAAAATGCAAGTCCTGATTCCCTGGTGTGCTTCTTAGGGCTCTTTGTATGTCGCCCATCTTCGTGTTTGGGACCTCGGATAGAATCACGAGATCAAACTTGTGCTTCTTGACACTCTTAATAGCATCATCACGCCCTCGAGCCATGATTGGATGGTGGTGCAAGTTATTTTGAAGTGGCACTGCAAGCAAGTTGATACCACCTGTACCTGAGCCTACTAACAGAATCTTCATCCCCCCCTCCTTTTCTTTGTACGTTCTCTCTAGAGTTTATCAGCGGCGTCCATGATTACGACCGTTGTACAAAAAATCAATATCAGCGAGATAGGCCAGACTCCGAAACAGCAAAGCACGAACTTTGTTATCGGATTCGCGATGATGACATCCATCCTAGTCTCATGTTCAGGACAGACACCAAGCCGTCTTTCTCTCGACGCTGAGAGAATGCAACCGCATTGGTGACACGTTTTCCTTCCTGGAGCAATTTTCATTCCTCACCTTCTTTCTTTATTTTATTGAGATTTATCTAACCCAGAATCTGCTGTTGTATGAATGCAGCAAACTCAAGATTCTCCATTCCTTTTTTGACGATAGTCACTTTGTTTGCTTCGGCCCATTCTGAGAGTTCGTCTGCTGTAAACATGACGATTGGAACGTCTTCATACCCCCCACTTGCTCTCAGTTGTTCAACCAGCCGAACACCTCCTTCACCAGGGAGATAGGAACTGGTTATGATAAGGCCAAATGAGAACCTGCGTCCAAGCCTCAGTGCTGGACGGGTATGTCTTGCTTGGTGAACAACCCGGACACCCATTGCTTTAAGAAACTCGGCCTGTACCTTACAGAAGTCCTTTGATTCCCCCGCAACCAATATAGGCGTGGAGATGATAACAGGGAATAGTTCCTCCATGTGTGCCATGTGAGTAATTTTAGCAAGAGAGATCTCATCTGGCCCCTGTGTCCTGTAAAGACAACCGAATACATCTGTACTCATTTTCTTATTCCTTCCTATTGTTATTTTGGACATTGTTCTAAACAGCTATAGACTGTTTCCGTTAGAAATTGGTTGTTTTCCCTAAAAGAAGGGAAGGCCCCCTGATGCTAAGTGAGCAGAGCAGGGGGTGTTAGTGTTCGACACTTCCCAGCTAGTCTGTCTTTGCGGATTCCTCCTCAAGGAATTTGCGAAGTACTGCTGGATCTATTTTCTTCAAATCGTCACTTCGAAGAAGTTTTTCCCTTTCCTTCTGGGTGGATACGCGATCCGTTTCTTTCTTCGCTGTTGCCCGAGCTTGCTCATATCGAGCCTGTTCAGGTGTATCAGTTACTGTTTCTAGTTCGAGCAAGTCAAACATCTCGCAGGTCACCACTTTCTCATCTGTGGCCATAAACGATATTTTGACTGCATCCCCTTTCCTCATTACTGAGCATTCGGGGTTATCCGAGGAGTAGATGGCCCGGTAGATCTTTTGAACTCCCTGTAACGTGAATGGATAAGCAATAAGCTTACCAACCACAACAGGAGATCCTACACGATCCAAAGTACCATCCATTGTTAACCGATCGGGCATGCCTGCCGAAGGAACAACGCCAAGAGCATTACTCATTGATATCTTCGAGCGGTAGTTAACGAGAGCCTCATCTAGAGTTACTCCCCTTGCCTTAATCTTGTTCTCAACATCGACAAGAGAAATCCCAACAAACTGACCATTCTCAGTCATCGGAACGACGTATGTCAATATCCCGTAGATGTTGTACGGAACAAATTCCGTCGGATGATAGTTCGCCATCTCACCCCAGAGAGCTCGTGCTGCTTCATCGATTATCGCTTCTGTTACCCCCTTTGTCTTGACAAATGTTGCTTTTCCCTTTCGTGCATTCACGAGCATGAATCCCAAGAATGCTTGATCCGAGTCATCACAACTGGTGAACCCTGTGTACCAATTGCATGACCCCGCCTGATGGTTATACGTAAGAAACCACCCTGGAGTCATCTTTTTGGAATGATCTTTCCGTATGAAGTTGACGTACCAACATCCAGCGCTCTGGTATAAACCCCAGGTTTTTGCATGCGTGTCGATAACATCCAGAGGCACACCACGATCAATCCAAGAAGGAAGTTCGTCGATTGAATACTCCTTTCTCTCACCGGTCTGCAAGTTAAGCGCGAGCACCCCTGTGACTTCGTAGTATGACCAACCGTACTTACGTTCGAGAATAGAAACCGTGTAATACGGATTCCATTCATCATCTGGCTCAAATGTCCAGTCCTTAAGAATGGTTGTCATTTGGCCACACTTCTCACGCAGATAACGTTCGGCGTTGAACTCATAACACGCGCTATTG
>CAZYEG010000037.1:0-8818 GCA_964646365.1 uncultured Methanosarcinales archaeon | reverse complement strand
AATACATGCACAACACACACGGTTGAAATTACAACTAGTACAGCAGATTCTACTACAACTGAGGCTGAGCAAGCAACCACAGAAGAAAGTACAACAACCGAACAATCAACTACTACTGAAATGGTAGTTTCCACAACAATCAATAGTGCACCAACCTTTCAAAAGATTTCTAATATCACTGTAAATGAAGGTGAAGAAATTATAATCCCTGTATTTGCATCTGATGCTGAAAATGATAATATAATAATTACATATTCTGGATGGCTAACCTCAGGATCATACGTTACAAACCACGATGATGCTGGAAAATATACTGTAACAGTAACCATAACAGATGGCTTAAATGAAGTTAGCCAAGATGTTGGAATAACAGTACTCGATAAAAACCGAGCACCAACAATACTTGGTCCAGAAGAAATAACTGCAACTGAAGGCGATACAATAGTTATTGTCCCTGATGCAATGGATCTTGATGGAGATAATATTGTTTTTACATATTCCGGATGGATGGACACAAATTCTTACACTACTAATTTTAATGATGCTGGTGTACACACTGTTAAACTTTATGCAGATGATGGAAAACACAAATCCTACAAGGACATAAAAGTATACGTTGAAGACACAAACAGAAACCCAACCATATCTGGTTTAGGAAATATTACTGTATCAGAAGGTGAAAGTTTTACAATTACAGGAGATTATGATGATGCTGATGAAGACAGCTTATCTGTAACATATTCTGGTTGGATAAATACTCAAAGTTATACTACTACTTATGATGATTCTGGTGTACACACTGTGTATGTCAATGTCAGTGATGGCAAGACATCTATTGTTACTCCGGTAACTGTTATTGTTAATAATGTTAATAGAGCTCCTGCAATTGGATCTCTTGAATTGATTGCATATGAAGGTGTTGAATATACATTAACACCTAATATTACAGATGCGGATGGAGATGCACTTGAATATGAATTATCTGGTTATACGGATACTGCTACATTTACACCTGGATATGATGATGCTGGTGTACATACTATAGACATTGAAGTAACTGACGATTCAAAAGTAACATATGGACAATATGAAATCACCGTTCTTAATACAAACAGAGCACCATACATTGATATGGTCTCTGAAATATATGTAAAAGAAGGAGAAACTATTGTAATTGCTCCAACACTTATAGACCTTGATGGTGATGATGCAGACTTTGTTATTACAGGATGGATTAATCAAAGCATTTATACTACAACATATGACGACGCTGGAAATTATGAGATTGAAGTTACTGCAACAGACGGTAAGGATTTTACAATACAAAAAGTTGAAGTTATTGTTGAAAACGTTAATAGGGTTCCAGTTGCATATAAGATAATTCAGAATTTTAATGAGACAGACATTGTCGAAATTATCATGAATGCAACAGATGCTGATAATGATGAATTAGAATATTCATTTTCCGCTCCTTTAAATAAAGATGGAGAATGGGAAACTACATATGAGGATGCTGGTCTATATTATATTGGCTATAGCGTTTCAGATGGAGTTAATGTAAGTGAAAATATTATTGAACTTAGAATTAATGATGTTGACAGAGCACCTATCTTTGAAAAAGTTGAAAACCAAGAAGGGATTGAAACTGAAGAAGTTGTAATTGTTTTAGAAGCAATTGACGAAGATGGTGACAATATCACATTTTCTATGGAAGATGCACCAGTTGGAGCAAATCTTGAAAATAATGTATTTACATGGACACCTGACTATGATTTTGTTCAAGTAAAAACCAATTGGTTTTATAGATTCATTAAATGGTTAGGACTTTACGAAGATAATGAAAAAATAGATGTTACTTTCATTGCGACTGGTAAAGAAAAGTCCTCAACACAAGAAGTTAGAGTTAAAATCCTAAATAAGAACAGAGCACCAGTAATAACTAGTGTCGAGGGAGTGCTAGACGTTAGCGAAACTGAAACTGTTGAGGTTATTGTTAATTCATATGATCCTGATGGAGATAAATTAAAAACATACTTCTCATCTTGGATGGATGACGACAAATATACTACTAATTATGAAGATGCTGGCACACACGAGGTTTGGGTAAATGTTACAGATGGTAAGGCTTCTGCAGTTCAGAAGGTTGAGATTACTGTAACAGAGAAAAATAGAGCACCTATAGTGAAATCATTTGATAGTAGATTTGAAGTGAATGAAGGCGAAACATTGACTGTTGAACTTGGTTCACATGATCTAGATGGTGACGTAATCAATCAATCAGCTACAAATTATCCTGAAGGCGCTGTAATTAGTGGAACAAAATTCATTTATACTGCTCCTTATAATGCAGCTACAGTTAAAAACGATGAAACTTCAGTAAACATTACTATATTTGTTGATGATGGTAAGGAAATATCTAGTAGCGTACTTCCAATTATGATTAAGAATGTCAATAGGGCGCCTATAATTGAACTGGCTAGTCCTGCAGCAAACTTTATCAGAATAAGACGGGGAGAAGTTATCAATTTCTCAATAGTACCATACGATCCAGATGGTGATCAGTTGGAGATAACTTACAAATTTAATTTCGTCGATAAAATCGTAAATGGAGATACACATGTTAGAAGATTTGTAAATTCTGGCAAGAAAACAGTAAAAGTAATCGTATTTGATGGTGAAGATTCCGATGAAAAAGTGTGGAATATTGAAGTTCTACCTCCTCAGAAGGTAAAAACACCTAAAGATCCAGATTATGAGAAGTATATTGTCTTTAGTGAATCTCCTGAAGGAAGATATGTAATCGACCATACATAAAGTTTTTTATATTATTTCTAATTATTTTTTTTTATGAATTCACTTATTAATGATATTAACAAATTGAAGAAAGAGAAAGATGCTATTATTCTTGTACATAATTACCAATTGGCTGAGATATATGATGTTGGGGATTATGTGGGTGACAGTCTAGAACTAGCTAGAAAAGCAGCTGAAACTGATGCTAAGATCATTGTTTTTTGTGGTGTGGATTTTATGGCTGAATCTGCAAAAATACTGAGCCCTGACAAAAAAGTTTTACTGCCGGTAAAAGCTGCAAAATGCCCCATGGCTGGCATGGCTAATGCAGAAGATATTCTTAAGGGGAAGGAGAAATATGACGATGTTGCCATTGTATCGTATGTTAATACAAACGCAGAGACAAAGGCTGTAAGCGATATATGCTGTACAAGTTCAAATTCTGTTAAAGTTGTAAATTCTTTAAAAGAAAAAAATATTATATTTGTTCCAGACAAGAATCTTGCTGATTATACTCAAAGATATACTGATAAGAATATTATTCCGTGGACTGGACACTGTTATGTCCATAATAAGATTACAAAGGATACAGTTTTATCAGCAAAAGAAAATCATCCTGAAGCATTGGTAGTGGCCCATCCAGAGTGCCCTAAAGAAGTTATTGATGTCTCTGATGAGATTGCATCTACAAGTGGTATGATTACAGTTGTAAAAGAATCTGACAAAAAAGAGTTCATAATAGTCACAGAGTGTGGCATGATCGAAAGGTTAAAAAGAGAATGTCCTAGTAAGAAATTCTATTCAATTGGATCTGTATGTCTTCAAATGAAAAAAAATTCTTTAAAAAGTGTGTTTGAATGTCTAAAAGAAGAGAAAAATGAAATAATTGTAGATCCAAAAGTTTCTGCTAAAGCAAAAAAAGCACTTGAGAGAATGCTAAAGATTTAAATATTAATTCACTTAGTTATTATTCTATGTGTCCGACATGTACCGCACAGCTGAGTGCACTTGGAAATGTATTGTTGCCTTTTATTGGTATAACTGCTGCAATCCTTATTGTTAAATTCGAAAAAAGGATTAAAAAATTCTTTAAAAAGAAATGATTTTTATATCATGAAGGAATCTCTAATATTGATATGATATATGATTTTATCGTCGTTGGTGGAGGGATATCTGGACTCTATTTCGCAATTAATTCTATTAAAGCTGGCAAAAAGGTGCTGGTAGTTACAAAAGATAAACTAGATAATTCTAATACTTACTATGCTCAAGGCGGTATTGCTGCGGTTTTGGATAGGAAAAAAGACAGCAGAATGAAGCATTATAAGGATACAGTAAGTGCTGGCTCTAATGTTAATAAAAAATCAGCTGTACTTTATCAAGTCAAAAATGCTCCAAAATTCATAAAAGAATTACTTTCTCTCGGAGTTCATTTTGATAAAGATGATCTTGGCAAATTGAGGCTTACAAAAGAAGGAGGGCACTCTGAAAGGAGAATTGCTTTTTCTAAAGATATAACAGGTCAAGAAATACAGGAAGCACTAATCAAAAAAGTAAATAAAATCAATCTTAAGATTAAAGAAAAAAGCTTTGCAATTGATTTGATTATGGATCGTAGGGTATGCAAGGGAGTTATGTGCCTTGAAGGGAAAGAGCTTATACCGTACTATGCAAAAGCTGTTGTATTAGCTACTGGTGGGGCTGCAGAAATATATGAAAATTCAACAAATCCAGAAATAAGCACTGGTGACGGATTCGCAATAGCAAAAAGAGCAAGAGCAAAATTAAACAACATGGAATTTGTACAGTTCCACCCAACAAAACTTTACATGCCTAGGACAAGACCATTTCTAATTACTGAAGCGCTCCGAGGAGAAGGAGCAATATTAAGAAATAAAAATAAAGTTGCATTTATGAAAAAATATCATGACCTTAAAGATCTTGCACCAAGAGACATAGTGTCAAGAGCAATTTTTAATGAGATGAAGCACGATGGAGGTGCTTTTGTTTATCTAGATGCAACACATATTGAGAAAAAATTCTTGATTAAGAGATTTCCAAATATCAACCGACAATTAAGAGAATATGGTATAGATATGACAAAAGATCTTATACCGGTAACTCCTGCAGCACATTATATGTGTGGTGGAGTAAAAATAAGCCTTAGTGGGAAAACAAGTGTCAAGGGACTCTATGCTATTGGTGAGGTGTCATGCTCTGGAATACATGGCGGAAACAGGCTTGCTTCCAATTCAATGATGGAAAGTATGGTATTTGGCAAAAGGGCGTTTAATTCCGCAATGAGGTTTATTAAATATCGACGCGTAAAACCCAATAAATTAAAGATTCCAAAATATACCTACGTTAATAAACAATATAAAGAAATTCGACAGAAATTACAAAAAATTATGTGGGAATCAGTAGGCATTATTAGACACGAAGATGAATTATGGAAGGCACTTAATAATGTAAATCAGCTCGATTTAGATATAAAATTAATCACAAAAAATAAGATTAACCAAGATATAATTGAGATTAGAAACATGGTTATAGTCTCTAAAGAGATAATCAGGGCAGCTATTAAAAGGAAGAAAAGCGTAGGTTGTCACTATATTGAATGAAAAAATTTTTATACTAATTAATTGAACGGCTATATGGGGGATAAATATGATATCTGAAGAATTAATTCAAAAACAACTTAACAACACACTAGAAAACACAGAAATGACTGAGCTTGGCGAGAAATTCACAGGTAAAGTAAGAGATGTCTATAGTGCAGACAAAAAAATGACGATAATAGTCTCTGACAGACTTTCTGCTTTTGATAAGGTTTTGACAACAATACCTTTTAAAGGACAAGTTCTTAACCAGATTGCAGAATTCTGGTTTGACGCAACAAAAGATATTATACAAAATCAAATTATATCTGTTCCTGATCCAAATGTAATGATTGTTAAGAAAGTAAAAACATTACCTATTGAGGTTATTGTAAGAGGATATATTACAGGTAGTGCTTGGAGAGACTATAAAGCGGGAAAAGGAATTCCTGGAATTACGTTACCTGAAGGCATGAAAAAAGATCAGAAATTTGATACACCACTTTTTACACCTTCAACTAAAGCTGAACATGGTATGCATGACGAAGCGATCTCTGAAGAGGAAATTGTTGCGCAAGGACTTCTTGAAAAAGATTTATTAGCACAAGTAAAAGAAGTTGCTTTAAAACTATTCGCGCGTGGAACTGAACTCTGTGCAAAACAAGGCATGATTCTAGTTGATACAAAATATGAATTTGGAATTGACGATGATGGTAAATTGATTCTTATTGACGAGATACATACTCCAGACTCTTCCAGATTTTGGTATGCTGATACGTATGCAGAATTGTTTGAAAAAGGTGAAGATCAAAGGATGCTTGACAAGGAATATCTAAGGCAATGGCTCATAAATGAAAGAAATTTTATGGGTGATGGAGAAATTCCAGACATTCCTGAAGAAATTAAAGTAGAAGTTGCAAAAAGATATATCCAGGCTTATGAAGAAATCACTGGAAAAGAATTCTCTGCAACCAATGACCCTATAGTTGAAAGGATCAAAAAGAATTTACTTTGACCAAACATCTTTTTTCTTTGATGTTTTCTTTTTCTTTGTTGTTTTTTTCTTTTTTGGTTTTTTAGATTTAGCTTTCTTTTCTTTTTTATGATGTGTTGCTTTTGGGCTCTTGCCGTGCCAGCTTATCATAATCAACCAAACTAACATTGTTGCAATTATTGTTATTAATACATAAATTAGTACATTCTCTTTCTTCTGAGGTAGACCTGGATACTCTAAGTCTCCTGCACTTATCGAAGTGACTGTTTCTTTACATGCGACTATTGCTGACTCTAGGAGTGAAGTTGCTTTTTCAAATTTACCTTCTTCAAAAGCTTGGTTTGCTTGGGTAATAAGTTCTTGATATTCAAGACATTCTGGATTTTCTTTAAATAAGTCGTAAGCAAATTGTACTCTTTCTACAATTATTGTATTGTTTGCAGACTCATTTGCATCTGGAAGAATCTGGATTGTCATCTTGGCTTCTGTTGAATATTCTGGCAACAAGGAAGTTCCAAAGATACTTATATCGTATATTCCTGTCTTTGCATTGCTTTTTATTTTTGCTTTGAATGTCTTTGTCTCGTTTTTCTTTATTTCATCAAATGTCAGTGTGTTTGGCTCAAGCACAAACCCTTCAAGTGGCATCAAGTCAACGGTTATATTTTTAAGATCGCCGTCTCCGTTATTGATGACTTTAATTACTGCTTCGACACTGTCATTTCGGTCTAATGAAATAGATGTTGTCGGGATAATCTGTAAAGATATCTTTTCTTTTACAATAGATGATCCACCAGACACAGTAACTGTTGTCACTGATCCTGCTGGAGCTTCTTGGTCACCTGTTTGTGGTGCGGTCTCCTCAACAATTACAAAAACGGAAAATGAAGAAATGTCTCCAGTTATTAGATTGTTTGTTTGGTCTGTAGTTGTGTTTACTTCTTCCCATGTGCAATTCGCAATAGAATCACATTTAAGGATTTTGATATTTCCTTCAAATGTTATACTATCATTTAGAGCAGTAAAATTGTATGTTACGTTTGCTCTTGAAAGATTTACTCCTGGTGTCAATTGATAACGATCTAATATATTATAATTATCGAGTTCGATATCTTCATCTAGTTCTGTAAAAGATAACACTGTATGTTCTGTGTTGTTTAATGTTGCATTGAATAGATCAATCGTATGTCTTTCTGATGTAAGTTTAACATCATATTCCCCTGTTGTGATGTTGATTTCTATTGTTTCATTTTTTGCAATTATTGATTGGTTAAGTGGGTCTTTTATTGTGATGTTGTTGAAGTTCGGAGCTAAAAATCTCATTCTTTTTGGCCTACCTGCAAAAATACGGAAACCTTTTCGTGATGTTTTATTATTGTTGTATGAAGACTCTGTGTGGAAGATGTATCTTCCCCCTGTCTGTGGTGTGTAAGTGTAATTTCTTTCGTATAAGTATGTTGAATTGCTATCTGCATTTATTGATTCATTTAATGAATATGTTGATCCGTTTGGCAATGTTACATTTACTGTAATATCTGAAACGTCGGTTATTGCTGAAATGGTTAGAGACACATTTACGCTTTGATTTATTCTCGTGTTTCTTCTGTTTGGAACGAACCGGGTAATTATAGGTCCGCTTGGGGCAATTACTACTCTGTCTGAAGTGATTTCTGCGAGAAGATATATTCCTTCTCTGGTCGACGTCTTGATTATGTCACCTGCTTCATCAACAGTTGCATTTGTTGATATCCATTCACATGGCTGTCCTTCGCATCTGTATAAATCTAGATTTCTTTCTAGAGTAATTAAGTTCTTGAAATTGGTGTAATTGTAAGTTATGTTTAGAGTTGTAAACTGTGAACTTGAGAGTATTCTAAAACGATCAATTATTCGTCTACTTGGGATTGTTAAAGATTCATTCAGATTTGTGAAT
Source organism: uncultured Methanosarcinales archaeon (assembly GCA_964646365.1). Lineage (GTDB taxonomy): Archaea > Nanobdellota > Nanobdellia > Woesearchaeales > CAZYEG01 > CAZYEG01. The sequence goes on along the minus strand of CAZYEG010000037.1, from coordinate 501 downwards.
ACCATTATATTGTTTGTTGTTTGGTTTATTGTTGTGTTAATTAGTTCTGTTGTTATTATTCCTCTGTGGCCAACTATGTCATATTTACCAGGTACTGCAAGCATTTGTATTCTTGATCCTGATGCGATATTTTCTCTGCTTAGCCTATCACGTAAATCTATTGTAGGGAATCCAGGTGCTCCGATATCTATAGGTACTCGAGAGTCTACATTTAAGTAGAATATTTTCACATCTGTTTGCCCACTTATGTCCCATACTCTTAATGTTACTGTGTGTGTTCCGTTTGCAAGAGGCGTAAATGTATAATTCCTATTATAATAAAAGGATGTCTGATTGCTTGAAGATTCGATTGGAGTTAGAGTTGTGTTTGTTTGATCTGGTTTAGTGACAGTTAGTGTAAAAGTGTTTACTACAGTGCTTGCATTGATGGTTGCTGTGATGTTAATTGATTGCCCTGCCATTACATTTGTTAATGATGGATATAACTCTTTTATTATTGGA
>CAZYEG010000036.1:0-8827 GCA_964646365.1 uncultured Methanosarcinales archaeon | reverse complement strand
TTCTTTTTTGTCTTGTAGGAATTGCTTTTTGCTTTTGTTTAATGGATAAGTGCCGCCGATTGGTCTTGTTTCGATGTTGTTCTTGTTTTTCTTAACTAGATGTTCTGGTGAAGATGAGATTAGGGTGAAGTTGTTTAGATTAAGAAATGCTGCGTAAGGTGAAGGATTGATTTTTTTTAGTCGCTTATAGAGGTTTAATGGATGATCGGTGATTTCTGTTTGAAATCGTTGTGAAATTTTGATTTGGAATGAGTCTCCTTCTTTGACGTAATTTTTACACTTTTCTATTGCTCTTTTGTAGCTGTCTTCATTAAAGTTTGAAGTGAAGATTGGTGTGGTGTTTGATTCTTTTGGAAGAATAATAGGGATTGTTAGTTGATGTTTAATTTTTTTTATGTTTGAGCGTTTTTTCGAGATGATTTTTGCTAATTTGTTTTTATGATCGAAAAATATTATGTCTGTTGGGAATATTAAGTAGATGTCAGGAAGATTGAGATCGTCTTTTGCAGTTCTTGGAAGTTTTTCAAAGAAGTGTACAATGTCGTAACCGAAGTAGCCGATCGCTCCATTGTTGAAAAGTGGAAGAGTTGGTAATCTTTCTTTGTTTTTTTTGAAGATTTTTTTTAATTCTTCAATAGGATTGCCGGTGAATGTTTTTTTGTTGATTGTTATTTTGTTTTTTTTACTCTTGAAGATCTTATATGGATTAAGTGCGATGTAAGAGAATTGTCCGTTTTTTTGGCTTTCAAGTAGAACGGAGTCTTTTCTGTAGAGTTTCGTGTATGCTTCGAAAGGATCTGTGAATGGGATGCTTGCAGTGTGCATAAAATATAGTAATAAAGAGGGTTTTAATAATATTTCGCACAAAAACCTTATAAATCTTGATGGAAAAAGGTAGATTAATGGAAGAAAATTATAGGAAGATAATTGAGTCAGTTGGGGAAGATGTTGATAGAGAAGGTCTTAAGGATACCCCTAAAAGGGCTGCAAAGGCAATGGAGTTTCTTACTAAGGGGTACAAAGAGGATATTGATAAGATTGTCAATGGTGCAGTGTTTAAGACAGATTCTGAAGGTATGATTGTTCTAAGAAATATTGAATTATATTCTATGTGTGAACATCATCTGTTGCCGTTTTTTGGGAAGTGCCATGTTGGTTATATTCCAAATGGAAAAGTTATTGGAGTTTCTAAAATTGCAAGAATTGTTGAAGTGTTTGCAAGACGATTTCAAGTGCAGGAGAATCTGACGAAACAGATCGGTGATGCAGTCATGAAGTATACTGGTGCAAAAGGAGTTGGTGTGGTAATTGAAGCGCAGCATCTTTGCATGATGATGAGAGGTGTTGAGAAACAGAACTCTGTTATGGAAACATCGTATATGTTAGGTACATTTCTTAGTCATCCAGAATCTAGAAGTGAATTCTTGAATCTGCTTAAGAAATAGAAAACTTTATAATATAAAAGCACGAAAATTCTTATAAGTTTTAGAATGGGTGTAAAAAAAAGAGATGGGGCAGTATTTGTTATTGTTTTTTTGTTTATTATAAATGCATCAATAGTTTTAGCTCATTGTTATGATGGCGGTCAGGATCCTATACCTCTTTGTACTTGTGGTGATCTTAATAGGACAAGGGAAAATCTGAATGCTAATTACCAATTACAGAATAATATCAATTGTTCAAATACCAGTTTGTGGGCTGCAGGCGCAGGTTTTACGCCAATTGGTGATTTATCAACTCCTTTTCAAGGGAATTTTGATGGTGCAGGTTATAATATCACTGATCTATATATGTATTGGAGTACTTTTCGGGCAGGTCTTTTTGGTGATATTGATGGTTCTGCAGTTGTAGAGAATGTCGGACTGATCAATGTGAATGTTACTGGCACATCAGGTTATGTTGGTGGTTTGGTTGGAGATCAGGAATCTGGCACGTTGATTAATAATAGTTTTACTACGGGGTATGTTAATTCAACAGGCAATTTCTATGTTGGCGGCCTTGTTGGTGTTACTGAAGGAGATATATATAATTCATATTCAAGTGCAAATGTCTATGGGCCTACTAAGGTGGGCGGTCTAGTTGGTGAACAGGGGCTTGGCACAATAAATATGTGTTATGCAACTGGAAATGTTTATGGAAATTCTACTTCTGTTGGTGGTCTAATCGGCATGACAGTGAGTAATACCTATCTCTATAATTCATATGCTACAGGAAATGTTACTTCAAATGAGACGGGTATAGAATTTGTAGGCGGACTTATTGGAAGATGTTGGGGACCAACAACGATTAATTCATGTTATGCAACTGGAAATGTTTATGGATATGATTCAGTTGGCGGACTTACTGGAAGTTTGTATTGGTATTGTACTTTAAATAATTCTTATGCAAGAGGGAATGTTACAGGCAATTATAAGGTAGGCGGTCTTGTAGGTTATCTTTATACGTCTGCTTATACATATAATTCATATGCGACTGGAAGTGTTTCTGGAAGCACATCAGCGCATGGATTAATAGGACTTTATTCAACTGGAAATGCTTTTAACAATTTCTGGGATAATGAAACCTCTGGTCAGACTGATGCTGATGGAAGTGCAACAGGTAAGTCAACAGTTGATATGAAGAATTTATCGACTTATACAAATACTTCAACAAATGGCCTTTCTTCGCCTTGGGATTTTTTGAACAATCCAGGAGAGGACGCAGCGAACCAGAATGTTTGGCACATAAATGGAACCATTAATGATGGTTATCCTATTCTAATTGGAATCGGTCTTGGTGCTGGGTTTGAGAGTCCTGTTGTTACGCTGAATTCTCCTGCAGATGATAATATTACACAATCAGCTTCTGTTAATATGGATTTTAATTGTTCTGCAACTGACGTTAGCGGACCTTTAGTAAACATAAGTTTGTTACTTACTAATTCAACTAATGAGAATCTTTCTATTAATCAGACAACTGTTGTTGGTGGTTCAAGTAATTCAAGCAACTGGACAGTGCTTCTAAATGAAGGCATGTATTCATGGAACTGTTATGCTTATGATTATATTGGAATAAGAGGTCAAGGTGTTGCAAGGACACTTTATGTTGATGGTACTGTGCCTGTTCCTCTTATAGATTCGCCTGCTGCAGATTATGTAAACGATACTTGGGATCCTTTGACAGTTACAATCAATTGCACAGTTACAGATAATGTTTTATTGAAGAATGTAAGTTTGTATATTACTAACAGCACAAATGAAAGCTTTTCCTTAAGTTCAACTACGTCTCTTAGTGGTGTTGCTGGTATGGGTGAATGGAACCTTTCTTTGGGTAAAGGGAATTATACTTTTGGTTGTATGGCTACAGATTATTCTGGAAATGTTAACTGGACAGCAAACCAGACGTTTGAGCTTAACTTTTCTGATTCTGTTTCGCCAGGATTTACTGATATTGATAATGTTTCATTTAGAGAAGACAGGCCAGTAATAGTTGATTTTAATGCAACTGATGATTATTCGTTTGATTGCTTTAGTGTTAATGATACGATGAATTTTGACATTAACTGTACTGGACACCTCTCAAATATAACTGCATTAATTCCAGATTCAATATATTGGCTGAATGTCACTATAAATGATTCTTATGGTAATGTGAATAGCACGGTTATTTTTGTTAACATTACTTTAGTCGGTAGGGTTGGAATAACATTAGTTACTCCTACAGAGAATTCTAATGTTACGCAGAATACGTATTATAATGTGACTGTAAATGTAAGCTGTTATCGTGATGATTGCGGCATGATTAATGTTACACTCGGATATTATAATGAAACTATTATATTGTATGATGATTTTGAGGGCAGTGGATGGGCTTCTGCTACAGCTAATTCAGATTGCGCTTATTCTGGCGATCTTTGGGATTGTGACTCTAATTCAAATGACTATGATTTTTATCATTACTTTTATCCTTACTCTGGGTCATATAGTCTTCAGATTGATGATTGGGACACGTTTGATTATGCAAAGGGGCTTTGGAAGAATATCACGCCATCTACTGCATGTAATGGAAATCCCTGCTTTAATTATTCAGTATCTTTTTATGAGCATAATTATGGTCTTAATACTGCGAGTGAATTTTGCATTGTGTGGGTTAGGCAAAGTGATGCATCAATAGTTAACATATGGAATTGCACTGATGGGGATGCATGTGATGATGATTTTACTGATTCAACGCCTGAGTCAAATGATTATGTAAAGAGGAATGAGACTTTTGCAGGCGTTGATCTTACTGACAGTCAGATTGAGCTGCATGTTGGTGGGAGATTGCCAGGTTCTTCAGATTACTGCTTCTTTGATGAGTTTAGAGTTGTTGGTGAGCTAAATGGTTTTGAAGTTCTTGAAAATTTAACACAGAATGTTTCATTAAATGTTAATGAGTCTGTTTTGATTGTCTGGCACATGAATGCTACAGGAATGGTAGGGCTAAATCAAACAATATCTGTCTATGCAAATAGGACTTATGATTTTGGAGTAAATAATCTTACAGAAACATATAATCTTACTATAACTGAAGCCGGAATCTCGGTTGTAATAGATTTTCCTTCCTATGGTTATAATACAACAGACACAGGAGTTGATATAAACTATTCAGTAAGTGAACCAGATGCTTGTTGGTATAATAATATGACTGATAATATTACGCTTGTAGGCTGTTCGAACATAACATCTGTTACCTGGGCAGAAGGGGAACATAATATTACTGTTTATGCAAATGACTCAAATGGTGATATAGGTTCATCTTTGGTCAGGTTTAGGATTGATCTTACTTCTCCAGGAGTAGTGATTAGTGTGCCTACGCTAGGTGTTTATAGTTCAGATACAGGAGTTGATGTAAACTATTCAGTTTCAGATTTAAGTATTGACAAGTGCTGGTATACGAATGATACTATGGATGTTAATGAGACATTGGTTTCATGTGCGAACATTACAACGGTCACATGGTCAGAAGGTGAGCATAATGTTACTGTTTATGTGAATGATACTGCTGGGAATATGAATTATTCAACTACAAATTTTATTATTGATACTATATATCCATTGGTGATAGTTGATTATCCTTCTAATAATTCAAATCATACAGATTATGGGCTTGATGTGAAGTATAATTTGACTGAGACGAATTTGGATAGATGTTGGTATAATAATATGACAGATAATATTACTCTTGTTGGTTGTGCAAATATCACTTCTGCTTCTTGGTCTGTTGGAGAACACAATATTACGGTTTTTGTGAACGATACGGTTGGTCATATAAATAGTTCAAGTGTTAATTTTGTGATATTGCAGGACACTGATCAAGATGGTTTGCTAGATGTGAATGATACGCTTTTATATAATGAATCTGCTGTGACAACTTCTGGTGTTAGTGATCTAAATATTACAGTTGGTGGGAACAAGACCAATGAGACTTTTTCAGGTGTTAAAGAGATAAGGATTAATGATGGCGGAACGCTGCTTATGAATTTCTCTCATAATTTTTCAAATTCGACTTTTGATTTAAGTAATGTTACGATAATTGTTGGCACAAATAGTGTGATTGTTAATGTCTCTGGGCAGGTTCAAGGAAATAAATCAATATACATTGCGGACAATAATTTTGCGTCGTTATGTGTGAAGGATGCAGAAGTGACTTTGATATCTGAGATCAGTTCTGGATGTGATGGTGTGAATGAGACAGATCTTACTGATTGTCTTGACGGAAGCATGAGTTCAGGAGGAGTTGTTTGCACTGATCTTGGCAGTAGAATAAAGATTGACAATTTAAGGCATTCGGCGGCAAGAGGCACACCACAGTCTACTTCAACTGAAACTGTGACTTCTGGAGGGAGTGGTGGAGATCCAATCTATGATTCATGCGGCAATGGTTATTGTGAAAATGCTTTAGAGGATTGCTTGGTATGTCCAGAGGATTGTGGTGAGTGTGTTACTACGACTCATGTTACGACGACTTTAGATACTGCAACAACAACTACTGCTGATATGACGACTACTGTAGTTGACGCAACCACTACAACTACAATTGTTGATGAAGAGATTGATGGACCTAAGGAAGATTCTCCTGAAAAGAAGGGATTATTGCCTCTCTTGATTGCAATAGTGTTAATCGTAGTAATGGGGTATTATTTGTTTCTTAAGAAAGGTTGAATGCGGCGTAAGTGTTCTCTATAATTTGTGCTACGTCTTGTTCTGTTAATTGGTCTAATGGACTTAGGCTGTATCTCCTGTCTACTGTTTCGGGATAGTCAGTTCCGAAGAGAGCTTTTGTTCGTAATATTGGAGCAGCCATAACTTCTTTTACTATATTTGTCCAATATGTTTGGTCTATGTCGGACCGTTTTCCATTAATTGCTTCTCCGTTTTCCGTTACTTCGTAGGTATAGTTTAGTCCGGCAACTCCAGTGGTGTTAAAATAGACGTTGTCAAATTCTCTTGCAAGTTTCATTCCTTCTGCAGAGTATTCAGGATGTAATCCGACGAGGTGAGCAAAAATAATTGTTGTGTTTGGATGTCTTTGAACCATTTCTCTATTTTTTTCTGGTGATGTGTAGTCTGTGCCTTTGCTTGAACAGTGAAAAAGGCATGATGCACCGTTTTCTGCAGCGAGTTCTATGTAGGGAGTATATCTTGGATCGTTTATAGGAAGACGCTGTATAGATGTCATGAATTTTAGACTAATTATGTTTGGATCTGTAATTAATTCTTCAATAGTTTCTATTGGGGTGTGAAAGTCAGGCATTCCTTCGTTTGGTACTACGTTTAGGAATGCTCCAGCGAAAATGTCTTGGTGATCTTGTGCGATCAGACCAATTTCTTCATTATCGTAAGGCGTGAAAGCTATTGGGATGAATTGTATATCTATATCTAGACTATCTCTAGCTTTTTTGAAGTCATCTGGGGTGTAACTTTTGCCGTCAAAATGCCCAATGAACGTATGTGTATCTACTACTTTCATAGTATACGAGAATGAAAAGCGGTTTTTAAATGTTCTCTAAATATGGTATTGGTTTTTTGTGCAATTTATTAACGCGACTATATTGTTTACTTGTTTTTGGGTTAAGATTTATTAAAAGTGTGATTTCCTTTTTCTTTTTGAGCAACATGATATCTATGAGAGTGAGGTGACTCATTTACTGGTGTGTCTTCAAGTCCAGTAACTTCTATGCCAAATCTTTCTAGTGCTGCTTGTTTCTCTGGATTTCTTGTTATAAGTCTAATATTCCCAAAACCATATTCTTCTTGTAGAGATTTTATAATATCAGAACAAACCATGTAATCTCTGGGGTCAGGTAAAAATCCCAGTGTAGTATTAGCTTCGTAAGTGTCAAGTGCTTCATTGTATGGTCTTTGAAGAGAGTAGGCTCTCATTTTAGCAACAATTCCGATTCCACGACCTTCTTCTGGATGATAAATAACAAAACCTTCTTTATCCTCAATTTTTTCAAGTGCGTCAATTAATTGACCTTGGCAGTCACAGTGGTCTGAAAATAAAGTGTCTCCTGTAAAACATTTTGAATGAACTCTTACTAAAGGAGTTTTTAGTGAACCATCATGTGATTTAATTACTGTTACAACATTGGAAGGATAATAATTTGAAGTAAAAACAATTAATCTATAATCTCCTTTTTTTGAATGGAATTCTGTCTCTGCTGCTCGATATAATTCTCTTTCACCAAGATAATCTAAAGGATCTTTTTTTATAGATTTCATAACACTATGCCAGTTGTTATTACCAACAATTCTTGATTGTTTTAAAGATATACCATTGTAAATTGCTGCCATTATATCTGGAAGAGATACTCTTAATTGAGTCTGCCCATAAGCAAAAGCACCATCAGCTCCAAGCAAGCTTATACTTACTGCGTCTCTAAGAATAGTTCTTTCTAATGAAGAAGGGGAAGAAGAACCCTCTAGTGCTGCAGGAATTAATTGGTCGGGATTGTAGTCAATTGCTGTAAAGTCTCTGTGAATATATCTATCAACTCCTTCTGATTCTATAAGAGGCAAAGTAGAAAGATCATGACCGCACCTATTAGCCCATCTAATTTCTCTTAAAATTTTCCCGCCAATATCTAGAGTTTCTTGTACTAAATGTTTTTGGAAATCAACACTGAGATTTTCATGTTCTTCGTTTACAAATTCTGCAAATTTCATTTTAGATAAATACCTTATTTTCTGCCATAACTTCTTCTGATGGTCTTTGAATATCGTATTGTGAAAGTATTGAATCTATTTCTGGTGAAGTTTTAAAAACTCTCCAACTTCTTCCCATTTGAGGATTGGTTGTTAATGCGTCAAGGATGTCATATATAGATTTGTCATGCAATTCAGTTCTTTGAGCTAATTGTTCAAATTGTCTTCTAACTTCTAAAACAATTTTGGGGTTTGGATCAAGTGGTGAAGTGCTGTCTTTGTATGGATCATGTGTTGCTGTGTGTATACGGTCGGCCTCAGGATATCTGATTTGAAGTTCAAATGAATCACGTTCATTTCTTAGATAAACATCTAAAGTTCTGCATTTATTTATTGGGTCGTTTAATGTGTCCATTACTTTGTAATAAGGCGTGTAACCTCTTTGTAGAAAATCACAGAGAACTTGATAACATCCATCAATATCTGGTTTTACAACGGTGATTGCTGCAATGTCTTGGGTTGTTGTTAGGTCAGTTGTTTCGAAATAAGCAAATTTATTCATAATGCTTTTAGTGGATTTTACTCTAGAACGCATATTGTTATAGCCAAATGCAGTTCTTAGAAGTGTCATTTCTCCTGCGATTTGAAGAATTCTCATG
>CAZYEG010000035.1:0-8834 GCA_964646365.1 uncultured Methanosarcinales archaeon | reverse complement strand
AAATTGTCAAGTTCAGTCTCTAAAAGTTTTTCTGGACTGACAACATATTTGCTTGATGGTTTAAGCTTAATTCTATGTGCGAGAACCGATTTCATTGCTGCTTGAATATGTTTGTATGTAACTTCTGGACAGTCTGCCAAAACTCCGTTTGCTTGAGCTCTTTCAAAAAGACCAAGTGAAGCTCTTACTGATGGTACAAGCTCAAGATTCGGATTGTGTCTTAAATCTCTTACAAATTGTACGATGAAATTTATCAAATTTTCTGGGAAATGTATGTCAAGTTTCTTTCCTTTGTTTGTTAGTATCTTATATTCAATATCATCTGTTTCTGGATACTGCATCTCAATCATGTCGAACCTATCAAGGAGGACGTCACTTAGACGTTCAGTGTTTATGTCTTTTGGGTTCATTGTTGCAATAAAGATGAAATTTGCTGGAATATCGACCTCGTATGAGCCAATGGTTGCTATACCTTCTTCAAGAACTTGGAGAAGTGCGTTCTGCACTTTTTCTGGACAACGATTTAATTCGTCAAAGAAAAGAATGCCGTTGTTTGCCTTGAAAATCTTACCTGGAGTGAACGCCTCAATTGACATCGGACCGTATTTTAAAGCTCTAATCGGATCAATATCTCCAAGGAGATCTTCTACTGTCAGTTCTGGAGATCCTTGAATACGTATGAACCTGTCTACGCCTTTGATTTTTTTTGTTTTTTGTGTTTCTGACTTACAAAGTGGACATGCTGGTTGATCTGGTAAGCAATTGTAGCCACAAACGTTAACATCAATCTCTGGAAGTGATTTTGCTAGAGACTTGATTAGAGTTGTTTTCCCAATCCCTGGTGGGCCAACAATAACTACGTGCCTCTCTGATGCCAATGATGATTTTAATTGGTCTTTTGTTTCAGTTTGTCCATAAATATCTGTAAATATTTGTTTTTTTAGTAGTGGTATTAGTTCTTTCATGGTCCTGAAAAGGAAGTAGAACCTGTTTATAAGTTTACCTGTTTAGCAATTCAATACTTGAATCTCTTTTCATATTCTTTATGATCAAACCACTCGAGAACCACACTTACAATTATGACATCATTTGTCTTTATTGAATATATCAACCTCCAAGCGTTAACAAGGTTGCTTTTCCATAGATTTGTAATTTTAAAATTATTTACATATTTTTTTGGCCACAATCGTTTAGGGATTTTGGTTCCCGATTCTGGATTGCACTTTAATTCATCAATTATCTTGTTTATAGAATTGTATAGTTTTTTGTCTTCAAATCTTCCACTTTTTAATAGTTGAAACTCGTTTTTAATCTTTTTTGAGACAAAAGCAACTAAGAAATCTTCCCTCATCTAATGGCCAGCCCCTCTTTCAGAATCTTCTTTATTCCTTCAGGGTCATATGTCCAAATAAGAATACCTTCCTTATCTATTATGATCTTTCCTGAATTTTCAAGGTAGTCAAGTATAACCTGGAATGTTTGATACATCATCTTTCTAGGAAGCTTCTTCCATAGCTGATATTTTCCACATTCCTGACTATACTCATGTATAGTCTTTTCTACCATGATTACAGATTCCAAAGTGGGACTATGTTTCATGTTATATAAGTATATATAATACCTCTTATTTAAACTTTTCTTTAGAATCGTATTTTGCATATGTGTATAAAGATATGATTGTTTATATTTCTCACGCATAGCTGTCCAGTGGGGAGTGGTTGTCGTCGGAAAATTTCCGCTAATTTAGCAATGTCTGCTCTTTGACATAGTTTAGAATTCTTGGAAGCTTGTTGATCTTGTTTATAGTTGAGGCGTACTTCTTTCTTAATTTTGATAGTTGTTCGGGAGTTAGACCCTCATCGGTTGTGAATGAGATTTTTTCATCCAGAAGTGTTCTTTTTGTTTCGATGATTTCTTTTATTTTGTAATGTTTTGGATTTTTGTATACCGGTGAACCTTTTTGCAGACCAAACAAACTTGTTGAAACAAGATCTATATTTTCTGAGTTATTTTTTAGGAAATCGATAGTTTCTAAGAATTGCTCTTCTGTTTCCGTTGGAAAACCAAACATGATGTAGACTGTGTTAATTACTCCTGCTTCTTTTGCTGCCTTTAGAACTTCTGCTACGTCTTTTACTTTTGTTCCTTTGTTCATTTTATTTAGAATATCTTGCGAACCTGATTCCACACCCCATGCAACAGATTTTAAGCCAGCTTTACTTAATTCTTTCAGATGCGGTATTAATTCTTTTGTTGGTCTTAATTGCGCCCACCATCGTGAATTTTTCATTTGCTTTGCGATCTTGAGAAGATTAGGCAATGATATCATGTCGTCTATGAAAAAGTAATTTGAATTCTCTTTTAGATTTGGCAAAGGTAGTTCTGCGTAAGGTATATTATTGTGATGTGTGCAAAAAGCACACCCTTTGTAGTAGCAAGTTGAAGATGCTTTAATTGGGTAGATGATTTCTTTTGTGAGATAGTCTGACTCTTTGTAATCTTCAAAGTTTGGTTGTGCATTGAAATGTTTTGCTTCTATATTGAAATGGTTTAGAAGTTCTATCTCGTTTGAAATGAAGTTTGAGATTGCTTTTGTTTTTGATGAGACACCTGGTCCACCGGTAATGCATTTTTGTTTTAAGGAATCGATTAGTGCTTTTGTGTAAAAGTTTTGGCTGTTGTACACTAGGGAGAATGCGATTTCATCTGTGGATTCTTTGTTTATTTCTTTTAGGAGTTCTTCAAAGAATTCTGGCTTGATATTTTTTAAGACTGCACGATTGTTTTCTGAGTAGACTTTCTTTGAAGCGTTGTGAAACTCTGTGTAATTGCAGTCCTTATAGAACTCTTTGAATTTTAGTTTATGGAATTTGGCATTTAAATCAAGACATTTTACTTCGATGTTTGAGTTCTTTTCTATGAATGCTTTTAGATAGGATATAGAATAGGGCATAATAGTTGGTGTGCAAAATGGTGGGTAAATTAGTAATAGTTTCATAGTAAATTGATAGAGATGCTTAATTTTTTATATTAGTTATGGATTGGATAAGATATGAAATCCACATTTTGGTATTTGGACAAATTAATGGAATTATTAGCAAAACTACCTTCACAGTTAAGAAATGATGATGATGTATTACTTGCACGTAAAATTCTTGATGATGTGCATAAATATGAATTTAAACTTATAAGGATTTTAGATGCGCATAGATCATCTAAATATCGTCAAAAATTACTTCAATGTCATATAGATGAAATATCAGATTGGGAGATACAGGTAGATGCACTATTCGACAAACTTGAGGCATTAATGAAAGTTATATATGATGATGTTCCAAAACTACAAAGAATTCTTGGCAATCGTCGAACTCGGCAAAATGAAATAAATTCAAATGATTGGGCGAATAAAGTCGGAGACATGAGCATGGGAATGGTTATGACTGGACTTCATTATGATGAAAAAGAAATGGAAAGGTTCCGTCAAATTGAAATCATAGAAAAAGAACATTTATTGGAATTAGTTGGAGAATTGGAAGAAGCCGAAGCAATTTTAAAGTGACTATCCTCATTAAATTATTGGAGACATGAAAGAAGTTGAAGCATTAATGAAATAAAATTACCTATCTCTTCTTTTTCTATCTGACCTTTTTTTAGAAGATCTATCTTTACCTTTTGAAGATCTACTAAAGGATGGCTTGTCTGACCTACTAAAAGATGACTTTCTATCTGACTTATTGAATGAAAATGGTTTTCTAGATGACCTGTCTGATCTACCTTCAGATGATGATCTACCGTAAGGTTTTCTCTCGGATCTGCCTTTGGATGAAGGTCGGTCTCTAGCTGGAGATCTACCGTAAGTCTTTCTTTCGGATCTACCTTCTGAAGATCTGTCTGATCTGCCACGAGATGAAGATCTGCCCTCGGATCTACCAAAAGAACTTCTGCCTCTGGATGAAGATCTGCCGAAGCTTCTTGATCTTCCTCGTCCGAACCTGCCTCTATCTGAACTTTCGATTGCTCTTGAAACTTTAGCATCAGCTATATCTTTGTAAGAATTTGCGTTAAGTTCATTTTTGAAAGAATATTTTAGAACTGCAGCAACAACCTCTTCTGCGGTATCTTTACCTAGAAGTTCCTCTGCCATCGAATTATATTTTGTTTTTTTGCCTTTGTTCTTCTTGATAACATTTTTGATAATTTCTTTGATTTTATTCTCTTTATTATCAATAATATCCTTTACTGAAGGAAGTTTCTGTTTGATAAGTTTACATTTGTTGACCTTTTCAACAAAGCTTAATTTTCTTTTTTCAGATGGAATTACAAATGTGATTGAGATTCCTTTCTTGCCTGCTCGTCCTGTTCTACCGATTCTATGAACGTATGATTCTGGACTTTGAGGTAAAGAATAATTAACAACGTGAGTCAGATCATTTACATCGATCCCTCTTGCTGCAACGTCTGTAGCTACAAGGATTGTTATAGTTTTATCTTTAAACTTCTGAAGTATTCTTTCTCTTTGATCTTGAGTAATATCTCCGTGAAGTGCAGCTGCGTTATAATTTCTCTTTATTAGTTGTGCTGCTAAGCTATCAACATTTGATTTTGTGTTACAAAATACTATTCCATAGAAATCAGTATAATAATCAATGACTCTTTTGAGTCCTTCGTTTCTATCTCTAGCATTAATATCGTAATATATTTGTTCTATACTGTCTAGTGTAAGTTTGGTTTTTTCTGCTGCAATGAAGTCATAATCTCGCATGTAATTCTTTGCTATCTTTAGAATTGGTTTTGGCATAGTCGCTGAGAATAGAAGCATACTTTTTTCTTCAGGTGTGTGTTTTAGTATAGATTCAATATATTCAACAAATCCCATATAAAGCATCTCGTCTGCCTCATCAAGTACTGCGTACTTTACATGACCTAGTTTTAGAGATTTTCTCTTCTGTAAATCCATAATTCTTCCTGGTGTTCCAACAACAATATCTACACCATCCTCAAGTCTGTGTCTTTGTGGACCGATTGGTGATCCTCCATAGACCGCAAGGATATGAATGTCTTTATCTCCTTTTAGAGAATTTATTTCTTGTGCTACCTGAAGAGCAAGTTCTCTTGTAGGAGTTAGAATAATTGCTTGAACGGTCTTGCTACGTTCTTTAATTGTTTCAAGGATTGGTAGTGCAAAAGCTGCAGTCTTTCCAGTTCCTGTCTGCGATTGTCCTACAACATCCTTTTCTCCTTGGAGGAGTAGAGGGATTACTTTAGCTTGAATAGTAGTAGGTTCTGTAAAGCCTTTCTTGATTAAAGCTTGAATTGTATTTTCTGATAGTCCTAAATTTTTGAAATTTTCCATATAGGTCGATATATTGAGTTTGTTTAAAAAGGTATGGTAGTAAAAATTGATTTTTTTACTATATTGTAAATAAATTGATTTTATATATAACCCCTAAATAAGCCTATATAAGCTTAAAAATGAAAGAATTCGCACAACTTGGACTGAAAAAGGATATAATACAGGCGCTAAACTCAGTTGGACACAAAAATCCACTTGAGATTCAGGAAAAAGTTATTCCATTAATACTTCAAAAAAAGAATGTCTTATTCCAATCGCAAACAGGTAGCGGCAAGACTCTTGCGTTTACTCTTGGTTTTTTATCTCGATTAAATCTTAAATTAGGTTTACAAATGGTAATTATAACACCAACAAGAGAACTTTGCCAACAAGTCGGAAAAGAGATTCAAGGAATCTGTGATATGCTATCTATTAATGTTGGAATTATATTTGGTGGCCGAGATATTAAGGGTGACCACAGAACATATAAGAAAAAAAATCAGATAATGGTTGTTACACCTGGACGATTTGTACAACACGTAAATGATAAAAATATCAGAATTGGTGAAGTTAAATTTCTTATATTTGATGAATGTGATCAAATGTTTGATGACCAATTTCTAAAAGATTGCATCTACATAAGAAAACGAACAAGCACTACTGCGCAAATTGTTCTTGCATCAGCAACTATCACTTTTAATGTAACTGAATTTTTAAAAGATATTGATCACGAAGAAGTGCTTCTGGATAAAGTTGCAGAAAATATTGTACAAGAAAAAATCTCTTGCAGAAGAGATAAGAAACTTGCAAAACTTGTTGAGATCGTCGGCAAAAGACGGTTTAGAAAATATATTGTTTTTGCAAACACTAAAGTAAAACTCTTTGACATAACTGAGGCTCTCCAAGAGAATCACTTTAAGGCTGCAAGTATTAGTGCTGATTTAAATCAAAATGAAAGAAATAATATTCTTGACAAATTTAAACATAATCAAATCAACGTTCTTGTCGCAACAGATGTTGCTGCGCGAGGTCTTCACATAGAAAACGTTGACACGGTAATCAATTTTGACGTCCCTCCAAGAAAAGAATTCTATGTACACCGGATTGGTCGTACTGGTCGAGTGGGCAAAAAAGGTCATGCAGTTACTCTTGTCTGCAGAGAAGATGAAGAGAGAATGCAAGTGATTGAAGATGTCTTTGATGTTGATGTTAGAGACGTTTCTTAAAAAATACCATTATTCCAATTGCAAGCATTACTAAAGTTGCAGGAATCATTGTTAGATATTTCATTGGTTCATAAAACACTGCAGTAATAAGAATAGTTGGCATTAAAACTGCACTAAAAATCATACACGTTGAACCAATTTTTCTAAATTTTTTCTTTACTTTATCAATTTCATATCCATATAAGATGTTTATTATTCCTAATGCAACGAATGCAATATGTGAAAGTCTTAAAAGCCTTCTAGAAAGAGAAGTATAATCTCCTACTGGAGAAGGGAATGGACCATTAAAAGACCACATGCCCATAATCGCACCAACAATAAGTCCAGCAAATATCCAAATCCAACCAAAAGATATGTTTTTCTTGCCAATCTTCATTTTAGATATCTTTTGTCATTTTTGACACTAACTAAGAAACATTTAAAGAGTACTTAGAATATGGCGTCAGCAATTGCGAACCTAAAGAATGTAATATTTGCAAGGTCTCCAATATAATAATAACCTGTAAGTCCCCTGAAAACTAACTTGTATACAACACCTAGTCTAACTAAATCAAGATTCCTGAAAGGATTTCTGTAGATGAAGTAATATCCTACACCCATTGCAATTACAAATGCTGCTGCCATCTGTAAATACATTGGATATACTGGTAATGTGATATTAAAGAACGAAAATATTGGTTTGTAAAAAAAGAAGAAAACTGCACCTAAAATCAGGTCATATATCGATGCGATTAGGAATAATGACTTATGGCATTTATCATGGTTTTTGTTTTTCATTTTACTAATTATAAGAATTCAATTATTTAAAGATTTCTACTCTTTTTAGGAAATGTGCCATCCTTAGAAAGATCTTTTATCCTTTTTCTAAATCCTATGCTTATCGCAATAAGGCCAACAACTCCAAAAAGTCTTCTTAGAGATGGTTTTCTTAGGAAATTTCCAAGTTTTTGAAAGAATCTTTTTAGAATTAATTTTTTTGAATAAAACCTCATAGCAATCCAGCTCACTCCATTGTAAACATCCTTACCTGTCATGTTTTTTGGTTTAAACACAATATGTCTAAAATCATATTTTGAATAATCATTTGTAATTAGTCTTTTTTGTTTTTTGAATTCCTTGTAAATTATTGTGCCAGGAATTGGAGTTAAGTAAATTGCGAGGAAAGAATCTGTCTTTGTCTCTTTTAAAAAATCAAGAGTATGAGTAAAAGTTGTTTTATCATCATTATCAAAACCAAAAATATATCCAGCTTCAATACCAATGCCGTTTTTATGAAGGATATTAATAGTGTCTTTGTATTCTTGAATATGATTTTGTTCTTTTTTCATATCTTTAATATTCTTTTCTGAAATTGATTCAAAACCGACGAAAAGACCGAAACATCCACTTTTTGCTGCTAATTCAACAAGTTCTTTATCTTGACCGATGTCTACAGTTGCTTGACTAATCCATACAATCTTTAATGGAATTAATGCCTTGAAAAGTTTTTTTGCATAAACCTTGTCTCCAACAATATTATCATCTACAAAGAAAATAAACTTTTTTGGAAATGATTTAACATTTTTTATGTCACGTATTACATCTTTAATTGGTCTAGTTCTATGCTTGTGCTTGTAGAACGGCGAAGTTGAACAAAATTTACAATGGTGTTGACATCCTCTTGAAGTTTCAACAAAATTAGTATTTACATAACCCATACCTTTGAAAATTTCCCATTTTGGAATTGGAAGATAATTTAATGGTTTATTTTGATTGTTAATATATTTTTTTTTCAATTTTTTGTTTTTCATGTCAGCAATAAGTGTTTGCCATACACCATCGGCATCACCAACAATAATTGAATCCGCATGTTTTAATGATTCTTCTGGCATTAGGCTTGGATGAAGTCCTCCAAAAATAACTTTAACTCCTTTTTCTCTAAATTTGTCTCCGATTTCATATGCTCGGTTTGCAACGGAAGTGTTAACTGAAATTGCTACAATATCTGTATTAATATTATAGTCAATAGGGGAAATTTGTTCATCGATTAAATTGACCTGATGTTCATCTGGCGTTAGTGCTGCAATATTTGCAAGTGCTAAAGAAGGAAATCTTAGAAATATTGTTCCTTTTGGTTTATTTGCTTTTTCTGCTCTTAGATAATCTTTAATTAGTGAAACAAGTAATATCTTCATAGGTTGATTCTAATGTAAGGAATATATAAATTTAACTGGGTAAATAATCAACAGTTATGACTCTTGATGTTAAAACGATTTGAGTCTTTTTACTTATTAATT
>CAZYEG010000034.1:0-8854 GCA_964646365.1 uncultured Methanosarcinales archaeon | reverse complement strand
CTGAGAAGTCTTTCTAATGTTGAGTATGATGAGAAAAAAGGATTCTTTGCTATGATTGGAAAGTTAAAAGAAAGAACACTTACTGCATCAACGATTAAAACGTTTGCACAGACTCTAAGAATGATGACCCTTTCAAAAGAATTGATAGGCGCAGACGATATTGCAACGAAAAGAGAAGCGTATTATGTTTCTAAAAACTGGGGAGATGCTCGGTTTAAAGAACAGCCAGAATCTGATACAATTATGGACGACGTTGAAGCTATGCTTATGGTCAATCGTGAACAGATAGGTTTTATCCCAGAAGAAAAAGGCGGTGACGTTGCAGGAAGACTTGTCGTTATTGATAAAGATTCAGATACAGGAAAAGACATTAAGATTGACTGTACTAAGATGGGAAGTGGTGCTTATTCTGTACCAAGTTCCGTTGAAGAGCTACGTTTTGAGACAGATGCTAAATTCATATTAGCTATTGAAACAGCGGGTATGTTTCAAAGACTTGTAAAACATAATTATTGGAAAAAAGCAAACTGCATACTTGTATCTATGGGAGGAGTTCCAACTCGTGCATGTAGACGTTTTATCAGAAGACTTGCAGATGATAAAAAATTACCAGTTTATGTATTTACAGATGGAGACTTTTATGGACACATGAATATCTATCGAACTCTAAAAGTTGGATCAGGTAATGCAGCACACATTAACAAATATTTTTGTGTACCAAATGCACAATTTTGGGGAGTAACACCTCAGGATATAATCGATTACAAATTGCCAACACATCCTCTAAAAGATGTGGACATCAAAAGAGGAAAAGATGCACTTAAGAACGATCCGTTTGTCAGATATCATAAGCCATGGCAAAAAGCGATTCAGCAACAGATTAAGATGAAGGTCAGAGCAGAACAGCAGGCTCTCGCTAAATGGGGACTTAATTTTGTTATCGAGAAATATTTACCTGCAAAATTAAAGGATTCTAAGACTTGGCTACCTTAATGCCGAGATTTAACAATCTTTTTATATCCTATTTCTTTTTCATTTATTATTATGAAGATACTTTCAAAAGACATTAAGAAAGGAGAAGTTAAGGTAAAAGTTGAGACTTTAGACGATCTTTGGTATCTGTCTCAGATAATTGATCCAGGAGATAAGATTGGTGGTCACACTGAGCGGAAGATCAAGATAGGTGACGCAACATCTGACAGGAATGTTAAAGTCGTAAGAAAAAAAATGTTTCTAGAGATTCAAGTTGAGAAATTTGAACTTGACGAATCTCTTCGAGTTCTTGGAGTAATTACTGCAGGACCAGATGATATTTCGTATGGCTCTCATCATAGTTTTGACGTTACTGAAAATGATGATATAGTAATTAAAAAGGAGCAATGGTTAAAATTTCAACTGGATAAATTACAAGAGTCAACAAAGAAACGAGATTCAAAAATTCTTATCATTGTATTTGATCGCGAAGAAGCTTTTTTAGCAACTCTTGAGCGACAGGGGATAAAACATCTAACACATCTAGCAGGAAATGTACAGAAAAAAGATGAAAACAATGAAATAAAGAGTAATTTTTACGAATATTTAATAAAAAGTACAGAAGAATATGACAAAAAAGCACAATATAACAAAATTATTGCGGCATCACCAGCATTTTTTAAAGAAGAACTTGCAAAAAGTATAAAAAACAGTAATATAAGTAAAAAAATATTATATTCTACATGCTCAAGTGTAAACAAGAAGGCATTTAACGAAGTATTAAAGCGCCCAGAGATATTCCAAGCGCTTCACGACGAAAAAATCAGTCAAGATCTTAAAGTTGTTGATGAACTTTTAAGTCACATATCTAAAGATGATCTTGCTAAATACGGTTTTGATGACGTATCTTCTGCAGTTAATGCAGGCGCTGTTAAGATTCTGATAGTTTCATCTCCACTTATCTCTAAGATGCGAGAGGAGGAAAACTATGAGAAATTGGAGAAACTAATGAAACTTGCAGATTCAATGAAATCTAATATTTCTGTTATCCAATCTGGAACAGATGCATCGGCAAAGCTTGATGGTCTCGGTGGTATTGGAGCAATCCTTCGTTACCAGATATAATTCTAAATTAAGCAAATATTTTTATACTGAGAAATGTGAATTATTCTTATTATGGTCTTATTAGAAATTATTATTGCTGTGGCAGGCATGGGAGCTGTAGGTGGTGCAGGAACTTACATTTACAAGAGACGTCATCATTATAGAGCAGATCATAAAGAAAGACATGTTGAAGCAGAAGCAGGATTAGATGGGACTGAAAGGAAAGTTGAATCTGCTGAAGGTCAGGTAAGATCAGTAATTGAAAATTTAGAACATATAGATCGTAAAGAAAGAGCGCTTGAAGGAGAATCTATTTCTGTTGCAGATAAAAAAATTGTCCAAGCAGGTGAAGAAGCTGTAGAAACTGCAGAAGCAGTTGCTGCAGGAGATGAAGACCAAACAGAAATTACTGAAGGTGAAGTTGCAACAACTGCAGGTCTTGAAATGATTGAGAAGGCACTTGAAAGATATCTAAACAAGAAGCCAGAATGGGTATTTGATGCCGAAGATTTTACGTCCGATGAAGAGGGTTTTGTCGATGATATTTCTGAATTAACAAACTTGCAACAAATTGATAGCAAAACAATTTTAGCAATAAAAGAACACGCTGGAGATCTTAAAGCAAATATGGATAAAAACATAGGAGCAGAAGGGGGCCAAATTGTTGACATAGAAAACTTAACATCCAGCATTCATCAAGCAGCTGTAGAGTTAGATGACACATTTCATTCTGTCTTCAAAGAGGAAGGTAGATTTAAAGTTCATATTCGTAAGACAAGATCAAGATTCATAAAAGATAGAAGCAAATTATGGGCAGCGATTCATAAAAAGAGAGCACAACTCTGGGCAGCATTAAAAATCTCTAGAGGTGCTGATCATAATGTTGTTTCCAAAATAAAAAAAGAATTAGAACTATTAAAAAAACAATATTCTGCAATTAAATCACTTAATGCTCAAGTCCAGTTGACAATAAAACACCTCAAAGAAGAAACAAAAAAGGTTCGTAGTATTCTAAAAAACATGAAAAAGCTAGATAAGGAGCTATCAAAACATTATAAAAATATCAATAAAATTATTAAAATGTTAAAAGAAAAAAGGCAGAAATTTTCACAAGAAGCAGAAGATTTCTCAAAATATATAGAGAATATAAATATAGAATTAGATGTTGGAATTATTGCGGTTACCCTTTCAAAAAAACTTAGTCAATTAACACAAAAGATGATATCACTCAATTACGTTAATGGTAAGTTTATAGAATTTATATCTAATCTTACAAGTATTTGTTTTACATTCGCTAGACAAGAAGAAGGGTTTATAAAAATTAATAATGCTATAAAAGAAGGAGATGAAGCAGTAGGAGAGGGGGTGAAATATTTGACTCATATGCTGCAAGCAATCTATACAAATCCAGAATTTGAGGTTGATCAAGAACGTGTTCGTGAGCAGATGGATAAACTAAAAGAGGCAGTAGATTACGAAAAAAAAGTAGAGAAAGAATTGTACAAAATACTTAGTGGACTTGGAAGCAAAGTGCGTTCAATATATCAAAAAATTAAACAACTAAAAAATCAGGAAGCGCATGCTGTAACTATGCTTAAAAGTAGTTCAAGTCATCTTGGTTCATTAATGGGAAGAGCTCTTGGAAGAAAGGTTAAGATAGACCAAACCATGGTTAATCACGCAAGACAATTTGAATCTCAATTAAAGTCTAGAAACGCGGCTGCAGCAAGGGCATATAATCGTGTCCGTTCTGCTCCATCAAACCAAAGGCAAATATAATTATTTCTAAATATATTTCCAAATATTTAAATAGCAAAGTACATCTATATTCTATATGAAAATAAGTAAAGTCTTAGTCGTATACATGCCAGGTTTTAACGAGGTAGTTTCCAGTGTGCGTGCCATCTTAAAAAAAAGTGATATAAAGAATAAATCTATTAATAGAGATGGATTAAAAAAGAATCTAGGCAAATTCGATCTTGTCATCACAATTGGTGGTGATGGAACATTTTTAAGAACATCACATTATATTCTAGACGACACACCAATGGTAGGAATTAATCCAAATCCAAAACAAAAAGAAGGATTTTTTTGTTTGATGGATAAATCTGATTACAAAAAAAAGTTGTTAAAAATACTAGAAGGAAATTTTAAACCAATTAAGCTTTCTCGACTTACAGCAACAATTAATAATAAAGCAGTTCCAGATCTTGCACTTAATGAATTTTATTTCGGCAGAGCAACAGGTTATCACATGTCAAAATATACACTTTTAGTTGGCGGCAAAAAAGAGACACAAAAAAGTTCAGGAGTTTTGGTTGGCACACCTCAGAGTTCACATTCATGGATTGGATCAGCAGGAGGAAAAATTTTGCCACTTGCTAGAAAATGTCTACAGTATGTCGTTAGAGAACCATATCACGGCACACTCTCAAAACAAAATCTTGTGCAGGGAATACTTTCCAGTGGGAAAACGATTACACTAAAGCCACTCACGAAAGACTTTATTCTTGTAGTTGACTCTCTTAAAGAAATAAAATTAACATCAAAAGACATAGTTAAGATATCAATTTCCAAAAAAGTTTTAAATTACGTCAGTTTCTAGATAATTTAAAAAAATATATCCATTTTTACAAATTTTAAATTTATTTTGATGATAAATAATCATTTTATGTGTTTCTAATTGTTTTATGTAGGTTCTTACTCTTGATATATGTTTTTTTTGGATGTTCATAGCAGCACAAATTGTATTCTCATCTGTATTTTTATCAGATATTGCTTCTAGAGTTCGAATTATGACTTTTGATCTTCTATGATTAAGAAATTCTCTAATAATTTTTCTTCTCCTTTCTTTATTGTGGGCGAATATTGCATTATTATAGAATAGTTTTACTATTTCATCCCATTTAGTTATTATAACATTAATCAAATTATTTTTTTTGATATATTCTTTTTTATGATCAATATCTAATAAGTCTAATGCTTCAGAAAACGTTCTACAACCTTTTTTTGCATCAAATGAACATCTTACTGCAAGTGATTTGCTTTTATGTACATTCCCATCCCCATCTAAGTCTCCAGAAATATAAGCTGCTGCTAGCTTTTTATTTTTTATTATCAATTCGCGTACTTTTTTTCTTATCGAATTCCAAAGAACATTCATAGTTATCGTATTTATCAAAACACTTAAAGAACCGTTTTCTAATCCTTTACCTAGTTTGAAACCTGCCTTTTGGTATATATTTATTTGGGGAAATAATTTAATCCAATAATTTCTTGCTTTTTTACTTTCTTTATTATATCTAACAAGCGTAATTTGTGCGTCAAATTCAGACTCATCGAATCCAAAAATATTTTTCATTGAATCTATGAATTGTTTTATAAGGAAATAATCTGAATTAGTAAATCTAAATGAATTTTCTGCTCCCTCTGCATCATATAACCCGATGATATAGGCTAAATTTTCATTGATATTGATTGTTTTTTTTATTTTGTGTTGTCTTTTAGAAGATCCATTATGTCTTACTATTACTTTATTCTCTTCTGCTTGAAAAACAGCGATATTAGGAGCATTTAAATTAATAATATTAAAATAATATTTATCCTCATTTTCTTTTATAGGATTAAGAATAACTTTAATATTAACAGGGATGTTATCTACAATATCATATGCTCTTATTATTTCTAATGGTATCCAAACTAATAAAATATGCATTCCATTTGAAATTCTTCCAATAAAATGAATTTTTAGGTTTTTATAGCCTAATTCAATAAGAACCATTTGTCCTAATTTAATTTCTAAATCTTTAAAAAGTTGTTTTGGAAAAGAGATATAGGGATGTTTATGTGCAATTCCGTGGGTTTTATTCTTGTACAAATACACATTATCATTAAGTTTTCGATATTTTATCATTTTTCCACTTTCAGAAGAAAGAAATAGTCAATTAAATATCTTATCGATAAATGTCCAGTGGGGAGTGCCCCTTATCGGGAATAATTCGTCAAACATATCAAAAGATATTTAAATTAAATTCGAATACTACAGATTAAATGGTGAAATTAAATGGAAGAAACTAAATTTATTTGGATGAATGGTAAATTAGTCCATTGGAAGGATGCAAAGGTTCACGTTTTAACTCATACACTTCATTACGGATATTCTTAAAGTTAAGATTTTAAGGACTGGATTAGGAGTGTTTGAGGGCGTGAGATTCTACGATACCCCAAAAGGACCAGCAGTTTTCAAACTAAAAGAACATACCACTAGACTTCTAAAAGGTGCAAAAACAACTTTTTTTGATGTAAAGTATTCTGAAGAAGACATAAATAACGCAATTATAGAAACAATTTCTAAAAATGAAGTTAAAGGCGGATACATCCGACCAATAATATTTCACGGTTATGGTAAAATGGGTCTTGACCCAACAGGCGCAGAAGCTAATGTAGTCATTGCAGTTTGGCCATGGGGCTCATATCTTGGAGAAGAAGCAGTCAAAGTAATGACATCATCTTTCATAAGAATCCATCCAAAATCTACCCATGCAGAAGCAAAGATTTGCGGCCATTATGTAAATTCAATATTTGCATCACGTGAAGCAAAAGCTGCAGGATTCCAAGAAGCACTTCTTTTAGATTATGAAGGATATGTTGCTGAAGGTCCAGGAGAAAACCTGTTTGTTGTAAAAGACGGAAAAATATACACTCCAGAACTTGGAAACATTCTACCAGGGATAACAAGAGATTCACTTACTCAGATAGCACAAGATGAAGGTTATGAAGTTATTGAAAAAAAGATGACTTTAGAAGAGATAAAAAAAGCAGACGAGCTTTTTTTTACAGGAACTGCAGCTGAAGTTACTGGTATTTCACAGTTAGATGACCAAATTATCGGAGATGGGAAAATCGGTGTAACAACAAGTAAGCTAAGAACCATCTATCTTGATGCAGTAAGCGGTAAGAATCCTAAATATGAACACTGGTTGACATACGTTAACTAATTTTTTTTATTCTATACATTGTTAACCAATATAATAGAAACCTTTAAAAGATAAAATCCAATTCTCGACTATATGATACTAATAAATGGCATAAAACAGGGCTTTAAGACACTTATAAACCCAGATAAGGAATTCACAAACATAAACAAAAGATCATTTGAGAGTATTCTTAGTGATTACCTCATAATGCTTTTAGCAGTTGGTCTGTTGGCAGCAGCAGTCAGTGTACTGTTTTATCTTGGAAAAGCCTTCTATTTAGATATATTCAAAACAGTTGATATTCAATATGGAAGAATGCTAAATTATTCAATGGGAAGAGCAACATCACTGATGTTCTTTTATCTTTTCTCAGGAACATTCCTTATGTTTATATTGAGCATGATTTTGAATGTATTTTTTAGAAAAGTCAAATACGTAAAACTGCTTGGAATAATGTTTTATTCATTAACACCTGTTTTGCTTTTTAGTTGGGTGCATATTTTTGCAGCATCTCTTCTAATATGGTCAATCTTCCTTTTTTGTATAGGAATTAAGAAAGAAAGTAAAGTTCATATCAAAAAAGATTCTATTCAGCAGAGGGATTAGGCTTGGCTAAGAACACACCACTAATAAGGAAAAAAAGAACAATAGTTACTATAGCTCTTATCCTATCAATAATTCTATATATCTCAGGAGTATATTCTGGTCTTTACGCAAGTAGAATAATAGAAGAAAAGACAGAAAAAAATATTCAAGATTTAAAATCAGAAACTAAAACAGATATTGCAACACTAAAATCTACCACATTCGACCAATTAACAATCATTAGCGATTATGTGAAATTCTTAGATGGTTATCTTAAAGATATGCAGTTAGAACAGATTTTTCTAGATACACTTTCAGAGAAAGAAACATGTGAATTTCTTGCGATCACAACAGATGAATTACAGCAACAGTTCCAATACTACTGGGACAATTTGCCAGTTCGTCTTGAACAATATGAAAGAGATAATGAGATAACAGATGATTACAAGCTTTTAAAGCAGCAATACACACAATTATCTATCAGAGCATGGGTCCTTGCAAAGAACAGACAAAAACTTTGTGATGACCAAGTTGTACCAGTTATCTATTTTTATTCAGCTAATTGTTCTGTCTGTGTTAGACAAGGTGAAGAACTTGACACTCTTCCTAATGATGTTCCAGATAAAGAAGTGATGATCTTTACAATTGATTATAATGCTAATGTTGCAATGGTAAATTACATAAAAGATTTTTATGAGATTAAAACAGTTCCAGCAATACTTATGAACAGTCGTGTCTATCAAGGAAGATTATTTGAGAAAGAAGAACTTGGTGAAGTAATATGAAGAATAAGCGACTTATAATTGGACTTACATCAATCATAATAATATACATGGTATTTGTTATGTTTGGTTACTATGCTACAGAATACGACAAAAAGCCAGTAGTAAAAGAAAAAATAGAATCTGGTGACATAAAGGGTGTATATGATTTCTACATCACAACCAATCCAAATGTTGTGAACAGACCATATTATGGATCTTCTAATGCCCCTATCATGATTGTTGCATACATGGATGTTAAATCAGATTCTACAAAAACTTTTTTTGCTGAATTCTATCCAGAAATAAAATCTGAATATATAAACCAAGGTAAAATAAGATTAATTCATAAAAATTATTTAACAAATGATGATATAGTTGAAAATACTGAAAGATACACATATGCAAAAGCGTTATCATGTATGCACAAATTAAACAGTAGCATATATTTTGATT
>CAZYEG010000033.1:0-8864 GCA_964646365.1 uncultured Methanosarcinales archaeon | reverse complement strand
GAGATCAATTATTTCAATTATAGGAACTATGGATGCTCCAGCTGCAGCAACACTGGCTCCTTCAGCAAGCCCAATAAAAAAGAATGCAACAACCATGGTTGATGGAAGTCCTGAAACAAAACCACCTATTTTTGTGCCTGCTTTCTCTGCAATTCTTGTTGAAGCTGCTACCCAGATACCACCTACAATGAATGATAAAAGAAGCTTGATAATGAATAATGTTTCCATAACCATCTGATTATTTGAATTATTAATAAAGTTTATTAATATAAACAACATTATTACTCTATTTGGGGGTAAAAAAATGGTAGATGTAAGAAAGATTATCATTATTTTTGTTATTGGCATATTATTTTCTGTGCTAGTGTTTTCAGTTATAGAAGCGGTTTATCCAGAACCCGAATATGAGGATTTCTGTAAGGATAGAAGATATATGGAATATGAACCTGTAAAGATTGCTCCTACTGATTGTGGTGAACTATATGTTCCTGCTGAAGAGAAAAAAGAATGTTTAGATAAAGATGGATATATCGATTATGAATTAAATTCTGTTGGATGTCCAATAAGTTATAGTTGTAATACTTGTCAAAAAGAGTATGATGATGCAAGAGAGGGATTCTATAAAGTTGTATTTTACGTGTCAGCACTACTTGCACTTGTAGCAATATTTATTGCAATGTATCTTCCTGCTGGAAAGAACCAATTGAATGAGTGGATTGGTACCGGATTTATGCTAGGTGGAACATTCGCGTTATTCTTTGGGACAATGCAGAGCTTTTCTTATCTAGATAGGATTGTTAGACCAATTGTAATCTTTTTAGAACTTGTACTAGTGATATATGTCACTTACAAAAAGATTGGCAACTTAAAAGAAGATAAGAAAAAGTAAAGGTTTTTATTATTTTAAATTTTATTTTTTATTATGAAATTATTTATGCTCTCTGGTGATCATTTGTCACTTGCGAAGTCTGAGATATTGGCTTTGACAGAAGGCAAGAGACACTGGATAGATGAAAATGTATTGCTTGTAGATACAGATAAAGATCTTTCATCTAGACTTGCTTATACACACGAGATACATAAATTTCTGTTTAAATGTAAAAAGAGTGATTTTGAAGAACAAATTTCTAAATTTGATTTTAATAATTTTTATTCGACTAATTATTCAGTAAAAAGAACTGGGAGAAGTAAGCATACAGAACGAAGACTTGCTGAGAAAGTATGGCGCAGACTTGACAAACCTAAAGTTAATTTGAGTAAACCTAATACTGTGTTTACTTTTCTTTTTACATCAAAGAAAGTTTATTGTGGGATATTGGAAAAAGAGATTGATAAATCTTTTAACAAGCGAAAGGCGCATCTTAGACCAAGGCTAATGCCAATAGCAATGAATCCAAAGCTTGCAAAATGTATGATAAATCTTTCTGGAATTAATCGCGGGAAAGTTGTTGATCCTTTCTGCGGGACAGGTGGGATACTTATTGAATCTGGACTAATGGGATTTGATTCTATTGGATATGATATTGATGAGCGGATGATTGGACACTCTAAAGAGAATTTGAAATATTATGGTGTAAAAAATTGTAAATTAGAGTTAAATGACTCCACTAAAAAATTACCTAAAACAAGCTACGTTGTAAGCGATCTTCCTTATGGGAAAAACACTAAAAGTCAGAATATGGAGGAATTATATTTTGATTTTCTAAAACTTGTAAAGAAAAAATCGGTAAAGTGTACTGTAGTAAGCTTTCCTGATAACGTCGATTATAAAAAAATAATAAGAGAAACAAAACTTAAGATAAAAAAAGAATTCACTTATTTTGTACACAAAAGCATGAACAAGAAGATTGTAATTATTTCTTCTTAACTGTTTTTTTCTTTTTAGCAATTTTTTCTTTAGCGGCCTTATTTTTAGCATCTTTATTTTTTGTTGCTTTTTTTTTAGTTCCGCAGCAGCATCCACATGGCATTTCATTTCACCTCTTAAATCTTCTTTTTTGTAACTTTTACTGGATTTTTTCTTAATATTGAAAGAGTTTGCTTCATTGTAAGCAATTTATTCTTTGCTCCATGATGGCTTATAACCGATTCTGAATTTGTAATGGCCACTTTTATTGCTTCTTCAACATTATTTTTCTTGATATACGCCGCAAGGAATGTAGATCCAAACGCGTCACCTGCACCTGTGGTTTCAACGATCTTTATGTTATGTGATTTTCCAATATAATGGAATTTACCATCATTTACATGTACACCATTTTTGCCATCAGTAATTATAACTATACTTGATTCAAGTAGATCTTTTAGAAGTTTTAAAAGAATTTCAATATCATGATTTCCTACTAATGTTTTTGCTTCAGCTCGATTTAAAACAAGTATATCTGTGCCTCTTAATACTTTTTTTAAGTATTCTATTCCTTTTTCTGCTAGATATGAAGATGGATTAAACATTACTTTGATATTGTTCTTTTTTGCATACGATACAATCTTTTCTAATTCTTTAAATGATTCGCCAACCATTGCACATAGATAAAACCATTTTGCTTTGACTTTCTTTTTGTCTATTGCACTAAATTTGAAACAATTATTACACCCTTTATACGTAAGAATTGTTCTATCATGAGCAATTGAATCAAGAATTATTGAATATCCGCTTCGTTTTTTTGATCTTTTTCCAATGAATTTAACTTTTTCTTTCTTTAAAGAATCTATAATAAGGTCCCCATTCTCATCGTCGCCTACCATTCCAAGATATGCAACTTTGCTTCCCATTTTTGCAAGTGCAACTGCAGTATTTGTTCCACCGCCGCCTGTTGTGGTCTCTATATCCTTTATTAGAATTTTATCTCCAACTGGATATGCAAGAAAGCACGCCTTTTCATTCTTGTTTTGGGTCTGAAAAGATATCATGTCTGATTTTTCAGTCTGTGCAAAAACATCAATTGTTGAAGATCCTACAGTTATTACGTCGTACATGATATAGAATTTAATTTATATGTTTATAAAGTTAACTTTTTGTAATATCTGATAAAGTATGAGAATCGGAATTAATGTCATCATCCGTTATATTTGTGTCTGTATAATTTTCTGTTATTACTACAAATGATTTACCAACTACTTCATCTTCACTAATTATATTCGAGAATATAGGTATTGATACAACTACAAGAAGAATAATGAGTGCGATTTTGAGAAAACGTAACTGCTCATTGCCTACGTCCATTGCTGACATCGGTTCTCTAAGGTGTTGATGTTTTGTTTTCTTCTCTTTTTTTTTAGTTTGAACCATTTATAATCATTATAGAAATAGATATTTATTAATTTTTCTCTAATCTGAGCTTTAATGCTTTACTTTTTTCTCTCAAAGCAATAGCAGATTCAAAATCAAGCCTTGCTGCAGCTTCTTTCATCTCTGTTTCTAACTGGATTAATAGATTTGGAATGTCTTTTTTAGAAATATGTTTGGTATCTTTTATCTCTACAACTTTCTCTTTTATTGGCTTAATTATTGTTTGAGGTGTAATGTTGTGCTTTTTATTGTATGTTACTTGGATTTCTCGTCTTCTTTCTGTCTCTTTTAGTGCAAATTTTATTGAATCTGTCATTTTGTCTGCGTATAATATAACCTTTGAATTTAAATTTCTAGCAGCTCTTCCAATAATCTGTATAAGTGAACGTTTATCACGAAGGAATCCTTCCTTGTCTGCATCAAGTATTCCTATCAAACTGACTTCTGGGATATCTAAACCTTCTCTAAGTAGATTTATACCAACTAAAACATCAAATATTCCCAGTCGGAGTTCTCTAATGATTTCGGTCCGTTCCAAAGTGTCAATTTCTGAATGAAGATATCTGGTTTTAATATTTTTTTCTGCAAAGAAGTCTGTCAGTTCTTCTGCAAGCTTTTTCGTAAGAGTTGTTACAAGAACCCTTTCACCACGAGCTATTGTTGCGTTGATTTCTTTAATGAGATCGTCTACCTGTCCTGAGATTGGCCTAACTTCGACATGAGGATCAATAAGACCTGTTGGACGAATTATTTGCTCTGCAATCTGTTCTGACTCTTTAAGTTCATAATCTCCTGGTGTTGCTGAAACAAAAATAACATTATTCATATAATCTTTAAATTCATCAAATTTTAAAGGCCTGTTATCAAGGGCACTTGGCAAACGGAATCCATAATCTACAAGAGTCTGTTTTCTTGAACGGTCGCCTTTATACATGCCATGAATCTGTGGAATTGTCTGGTGCGATTCGTCAATAAAGAGTAAAAAGTCTTTATCAAAATAATCTAATAAACAAAATGGTTTTTCTCCTTCTTTTCTACCATCAAAATATCTTGAATAATTTTCAATCCCTTTGCATGATCCAGTTTCTTGAATCATCTCTATATCATATAAGGTTCTTTGTTTTAATCTATGAGCTTCGAGCATATCTAAATTAGGAAGACGGTTGTCTAGATCCTTATGGATCTCTTTAATAGCATCATTAACTGTTTCCTCTGGAACTACAAAATGTTTTGCAGGATAAACAAAAAAATATTTCATATCTTCTTTGGCATTGCCTGAGACTTTTTCGATCTCAGTGATTTTTTCTATTTTATCACCAAACATTTCTATACGAATTATGTCGTTGAAATATCCTGGGATAAAATCAATAGTATCTCCCTTTACACGAAATCTTCCAGGCATAAGTTCTATATCATTTCTTTCAAAATGTATATCGATTAATTTTTTTAGAAGCTTATTCCTAGATATCTTTTGACCGATTTTTAACTCAAATCCCATATCGTAGAACAGTTTTGGACTTCCAATTGAATATATGCATGAAACTGATGCTACAACAATGGTATCTTTTCTTGACAGAATTGACGCAGTTGTTGCAAGACGCATTTGTTCTATCTTTGGATTGATCTGTGAATCCTTTTCAATATACATGTCTTTTTGTGGCAAATATGATTCTGGCTGATAATAATCATAGTATGATACAAAGTATTCAACATGATTATCTGGGAATAAATCTTTTAACTCACTATATAATTGTCCTGCAAGAGTTTTATTGTGTGCTAGAACAAGCGCTGGCCTTTGTGCCTGATTGATAATATTAGCCATTGTGAAACTTTTACCAGATCCTGTTACACCTAATAGAGTCTGTTTTTTATAATTCTTCTTTAAGCCTTCAACTAACTTCTTTATAGCTGCTGGCTGTGAACCTTCTGGTTTAAATGGGGATTTTAAATTGAATTTTGGCATGGTGTTAGTTAATAGAAGTTGGTTTATATTTGTTACGGATGAATGTCCAGTGGAATAATTAGATTTAAAAAGAGTAGAATTATTATCTATTCTATGAAAGAACTTAACAGGTATTATAACATGACATTTATGTTTAATATGATTAGGTTCTTTATATCATTTTATTTCCCACTTTATTTTCTAAAAATTGGACTTAATGGATTTGAAATTGGAATTTTAATTGGAATACTTACTGCAAGTAATATCCTATTCTCTTTTCATCTAGGCGTAAAAGCTGACAGGGTCTCGAATAGGAATTTACTTATATGGGGCCTTGGTTTAGCCTCAATATTTTCATTTATGCTTTTATTTGTTAAAGAATTTTATATGTTAGTTGGACTGTTCTTTTTAGGTGGCATTGGAATAATAATGGTCAACAGAGCTCTTGACACGCTTGTTTACAAGTCTGTTGATAAAAAGAAAAAGGGCTCTGAGGTTGCATGGTATACTATTGTTAAATGTGGTGCAGTAATTATTGGACTTATTGTTGGGGCATATATCATTGATTTCTTAGGATATGGTGTAATTTACATTGTTAGTGCAATACTATTTGGGCTAATGATTTTTTATGGTTTAAAAATTAAAAAAAATGATACTTATACATTTGGAATGTCACATTATATTAAAGACTTAAAGGATAGGAAGATATTGATATTTTCTTCTGTAATCTTTATTTTTTCAATACATTTTGGAGCCGAACAAACATCTTACAGCCCGTTCTTAAGAGACAGTCTTGGACTTGGTATAATCCCGTCTTCATATTTTATGGGCGGTGTAATTATACCACTTCTAATTGGATCTTTGATTACTGGAAAACTAGTTGATAAAAAATGGGGAAAAATGAGACTTCTTACATGGACTATGCTTCTTTCTGGAATTGGTGGAGCACTTTTTGCAATGACATCTAATGTCTGGCTTTCTTTTATTGCTAGGAGCTTTCATGAGTTTGGTGATGGGGCTTTTTTTGTAGCTATGAATGCTGGAATTGTATCTTATTTTAATAAAAAAAGGGTTGGCGGGCATTCCGGATTTATACAATTTATAGTTAATATAGGCGCGCTACTTGGAGCTTTAATATTTGGACCTATTGGTTATAGATTTGGATTCAACTTGCCACATATAGTTGGGGGTGGACTTGCAGTATTTGCTTCAGTTGTGTTATTGATTGTATTTAGAAAGAAGTGATTAGTCATATAATGATTTTTTTCTAAGAAGCCTATTGTAAGTGATTGCAAAACGATGTGCTTCATCTCTGATTTTCTGTACTAATTGAAGACCTTTATCTTTTCTGCTGAGCTTTATTGAAGAAGACCTACCTGGAATAAATATCTCTTCTTCTCTTTTTGCAATAGATATAATTGGGATCTTTACATTTAGATTATTTAATTCTTCCAAAGCTGAAGATAGTTGTCCTTTCCCACCATCAATGACAATCAGATCCGGGAAATCTGCATTCTCTTTTTTTAACCGATAGTAACGCCTTCTAACGACCTCTGCAATTGCTGCAAAATCATCAATTCCTTCGACGGTACGTATCTTAAATCTTCTATAATTTGACTTATCTGGTTTTGCATTTCTAAATTGTACCATAGAGCCAACCACTGATGTTCCTGATAGATGTGATATATCAAAGCATTCAATCACGTAAGGCGATTCATTGAGTTTCAATTTTATTTTTAGAGCTTCAAGTTTTTCTTCATCGCCAAAATATTGAAGTTCAATGTTTTTTTTAACAAGTGTCAATAATTCTTTCTTCTCACCTTTTTTGGGTATCAAAAATCTTACTTTTGATCCTTTTTGGCTTTCTATTAATGCTTTTGTATCTGTGTTTGGGTTAGTTGGCAAAATTATCTCTTTTGGAATATTATTTTCTGCATAATATTGTGAGAGGAACTGGTCGATGAATTCAGGAACGTAATCAAATACATATTCATTCTTATTAAGAAGCATCCCTTTATGAATATTAAAAAGCGTAAGATAGACTTTATTCTCTCGCACAATGAAATTTATTATATCTTCATTGTAGTTCTTATTTCTCTCCATTGTTTGGCGTTCTGAAAGGTTTGTAATAGAATGAAGTTGATCACGAAGTTCCATTGCTTTTTCGTAATTCTGTTTTTCTGATAATATTTTTATCTGTTTTTCAATATCTTTTGTAACTTGATTTGTTTTTCCACTTAAAATAAAAGATGTTTTCTTGATGTTTTCATCATATTCTTTTTCTAACGTTTTATCTATACATGGTGCCTTACAGAGTTTTATGTGATATCTAAGACATGCTCTCTTTGGTAGATGCTTACATGTTCTTAATTGGAATGTTTTGATTAAATATTGTCTGATATAGTCACGTTCCTGAGCAGATGTAAATGGACCAAAGAATTTACCGATTGCGTTCTTTTTTCTTGCAAGAATTAATCGTGGAAACTCTTCTTTTGTAAGTTGAAGATATGCATATCGCTTCGAGTCTTTTAAGAGAATGTTGTATTTTGGCTTATACTTCTTTATAAGATTATTTTCAAGAATCAGTGCCTCTTTTTCAGTATTGGTAATTATGAAATCAACAGAATCTATTATTTGGACAAGGGCTAATGTTTTTTTATCATGATGTGTTTTTGTAAAATATGAAGATACACGTTTCTTTAGATTTTTTGCCTTTCCAACGTAGACAACTCTGCCTACAGTGTTTTTGTAAATATAACATCCGGGTTTTCGTGGAATGCTTGATAGATCTATCATTCTAACATCTTTTTGAGATACTGTCCTGTGTAACTTAACTTGTTCTTTGCAACTTCCTCAGGTGTTCCTTTTGCTACTATTTCTCCACCACCATCACCACCTTCAGGACCAAGATCAATTATATGATCTGAAGATTTAATTACATCTAAATTATGCTCAATTACTACTATTGAATTCCCTTTTTCTACAAGATCATTAAGAACTTTGATTAATTTCTTAACATCGTGGAAATGAAGTCCTGTTGTTGGTTCATCTAATAAATATAGAGTATTTCCTGTTGCTTTTTTTGCAAGCTCTCTAGTAAGTTTAATTCTCTGAGCTTCTCCTCCAGAAAGTGTAATAGATGATTGGCCTAGTTTAATGTAGCCAAGACCAACTCTTGATAAAGTATCTAATTTATTTCTAATAAATAGGACTTTGTCAAAAAGTGCCAATGCTTCCTCGACCGACATATCAAGAACATCAGAAATTGATTTTTCTTTTTATGTAACTTCTAATGTTACTTTATTATAACTTTTTCCTTTGAACTCTTCACATTCAACATAAACGTCTGGAAGGAAGTTCATCTCAATCTTGATAAGACCATCACCTTGGCATGCTTCACAGCGCCCTCCTTTAACATTAAATGAGAATCTACCTGGTTTATATCCTCTTAACTTAGCCTCTTTTGTTTGAGAAAATATTTTTCTTATCTCATCAAATACTTTAGTGTAAGTTGCCGGATTTGATCTTGGTGTTTTTCCAATGGGACTTTGATCAATAACGATAACCTTATCGATTTTTCCTGGATCAATTTCTTTATGTTTTCCTGGACGTTTTTTAGACTGATGAAGTTTT
>CAZYEG010000032.1:0-8921 GCA_964646365.1 uncultured Methanosarcinales archaeon | reverse complement strand
TCTTGTTCTTCTCCCCCAACAATAGCCTTTTCTTCTTTCATATCTTCTGGAACTTCCCAGTCGAGTGTGGTGTTTGAGAATGGTGTTTGCCCGCCCCATCTTGAAGGTGTATTCATATTGAAGATAAAACCTTGAACTGCTTGTTTTACTTCTTTGTATGAAAGATTGTCTTCTTTGATGAATGGTGCAAGGAATGTGTCAACTGATGAGAAAGCTTGTGCGCCTGCCCATTCGTTTTGTAGCGTTCCTATGAAGTTTATCATTTGCCATAGGGCTGATTGTAGATGTTTAGGAGGTGTTGAATGAACTTTTCCTACAACGCCATTGAATCCTTCCATGAGAAGTTGTCTTAGTGACCAACCTGCGCAATATCCTACGATACCCATACTTAAATCGTGGATGTGGAAGTCTCCGTTTCTATGTGCATCTCCAATTTCTTGAGGATAAACGTTTTTAAGTGTGTAGTTTGCTATGACTGTTCCTGCGGTATGCATCATTAGTCCAGACATAGAGTATGACATATTACTGTTCTCATTTACTCTCCAATCAGATTGCTTGAGGTATGAGTTCATCATGTTGTTGATATCAAGCATGAGTTTTTCAGATTCTCTGATGTTTTCATGCTGTTTTCTATATAATATAAATGCCTTAGCAGTTTTTGCATGACCTTCTTCGATAAGTGTTTTTTCAACAAGGTCCTGAATATTTTCGACAGTTGGAATGCTTCCGCCTTTGAAGAAAATGTCTAGAATGGTTACAACTTTGTGCCCCAGTTCTTTTGCAACATTATAATCTGATCCACCAACTGCTTTTGCAGATTTAAATATTGCATCAACAATTTTCTGTTGATCAAATACTACTATTGTGCCATCTCTTTTTTTGATCCTTCTGATAATTTTTTCATCTTCCATTTTTATTCAACTCTCATTATTTTTTTGATAATTTTTTAACTTCTTCTGTAAAGGAACTCACATCTTGAAATTCCTTATAGACCGAAGCAAACCGGATGTATGCAACTTTGTCGATTTTTTTTAATCGAGCAGCAACCATTTCACCGATTTTGTCGCTTTTAACTTCGGATTTTTTTTGTTTCTTAAGTTTTAATTCGATATCGTTAACGATTTTTTCAATTTTAACTTTGCTTATTGGTCTTTTTTCGCATGCTCTTAGTATGCCCTTCATCAGCTTGTCAGGGTTAAACATCTCCCTTCTCCTGTCTTTCTTTACGATGTAAAGATCAAGGGTCTCAACTTTTTCATATGTTGTAAACCGCTTGTTGCATTTGAGACAGGCCCTTCTTCGCCTTGTGATTCCTTCTTTTAGGTCTCTCTTTTCGAGAACCTTTGAGTCATCATTTGTGCAGTAGGGACATTTCATTTTTTACATACGCTATATATGGTGTATACGCTTTTCGTACCATACTAGATATGGTATAATTTGGTTCAGCTTCTATTTAAAGTTTACTCTTATGAAATATATATATTTTTAAGTTGGTGTTATAGAATTCATGGGTTTTTATATAAAATTTAAAGAAATTGAATTATTTTCATATTGTAAATAAATAAGAAATTCGTAAAAACACTACATATAGTATGATTGATGAAAAAATAGTGTACATGTGGTGTGGGTAGACTTTTTAGAGTTTAGAAATGAATCCAGATTTTGGTTCAAAAATGTCACCAGAACGCTTTAGTTTTTCAATTGCTTCTTCGACATCGCTTTCTTCTACACCTTTTTCTGCTGCTGCTTCAATGATGTCTGTAGTCATGATGGTCTTTCCTACTTTCTTTTCAAGCTCAACAATGATGTTTTTGATTGTATGTACTTTGTTTCTTTGTGATGCTGTTACTCCTGTGGTGATTCTGTCAATATCAATTTTGCCGGTTTCAGGGTCTACTCCGATTTGAGCTAAGCAGTAATGAACCAGTTCTATACCTCTTTTTGCATCTTTTTTGGTGACTTTGTCAGCTAGTCGTATTTTTGCTGATGCTTCAGCTAGTCTTACAAGAGCTTCGAGTTGTCTTGCACTGATAGGAATTGCTTGAATTCCATCATCTGATCCGCCAGAGCTTCTCATTTTTAAGAAGTATTCTTTAATTTCTTTAATTGCTTCGTCGGTAAGTTTTGGAAATATATTTTTTCTTGCATATGCAATATATTTTTTTAGAAGTTCAGTGTCGATATCAGCATCGTCATCATTTGGAGATTGCTGTTGTCTTAGTATAAATTCTGCAAGTCTTGCATCTTTTTCTACATCTGGCAGATCTCTTACTGGGAAAATGAGGTCAAATCTGTTGATAAGTGTGTTTGGTAAGTTAATTTGTTTTGCGATAGGTTCGTAAGGGTCGAATCTTCCGAACTTTGGGTTAGCTGCGGATAGTACTGTTGTTTTACATAATAGTGTTGCTTGAACATTTGCCTTGGAGATTGTTACAGTCTGCTGTTCTAGCGCTTCATGCATTGCACTTCGATCTTCTTCGGTCATCTTGTCCATCTCGTCTATGCAGCATACTCCGTTGTTTGCAAGAACTAATGCTCCTGCTTCAAGAGCCCATCCTTTTAGAAATTCATCTTTTACAACTGATGCTGTTAGACCGGCTGCGGACGCGCCCTTACCAGAAACAAACCTTCCTTTTGGTGATACTCCGCTGATTCTTCTTAGTAGTTGAGATTTTCCAGAACCAGGATCCCCAATTAGTAGAACGTGTATGTCTCCTCTTGTTTCATTTCCGGAGGTTTTTGTTTTGTGAACTCCGCCAAATAATTGTAAAATTAAAGCTTCTTTGATTTTTTCATGCCCATAAACGGCAGGAGCAATGGATTTTGTTAATCGTCTCATACATTTTGGGTCATTTGCAATTTCTTTAATTTGTTCAACTTCTTCATCTGAAATTACAAAATCGTAAAAGTCTTCGTTTAGTGATTCAAAATAATTTACTTCAATCATTAAGTCGTATCTTGTTGATTGTCCGCCTTGTCTGAGTATTATTGGAACTTCTTTTAGAATACCAACAACAACAATTCTAGAACCAGGGTTGGATCTTTTATCGCTTATTGGACTTGCAAGGTCGTTTTTTAAAAATAGATTCATTCTTTTTGGCTGTTCTCCACCTTCTAGTAATTCAGGAGGTTCCTCAAGAACAATTCCTTGTGCGTCAACAAGTTCTTTTGATAGAAGTCTAAATTTTCCTTTTCTGCCACAACTGCACTTTGTAGGTTCTTTGAATTTTGTGTCAAGTTGTAGAACTGAGATGATATTACCACATGGAGGGCATTCAAACCTTGCTGCAGTCACTTGTGGTCTTACATCAGATTTTTGTCTGACGATTCCATCAAGCATCATAAGTTTATTGATATGTTCAGCTCTAATCTCGCTGATCTTTAATACTTGACTTTCAGGTAGATTTTTGATTCTGATGTGAATAACTTTTACGTCTTTTGGAAGATCAAAGTGAGTAATAGCAATTTCTGCTGATTTTATGCTGTCATCAGGCATTTCGAGAATTTCTTCGGCTAGTTCTGGATCAAATTTGGATATATCAGAGAAATCTATGACTAATGTCTGTTTTCCTTTTCTAATATTGTCGAACAATTCGGCTTTATAGTTGAGATCTATAAGCTCTTCAAATTTTTTGATCTGATCCATACTGTCCATTTTTAAGAAGTGAATTAAGATGAAAATAAAAAGCTATTGAAAATCTTTACGGAAGATTTTCAAAGCTATGAAAAAATTATTTTTGTTTTCTCAATATGTCAATAAGCATATCTACAGCAATATGTACCTGTTTCTCGCTCTTTGTTCCTGTGCATACAATCTTACCATTGCTAAATAATAGGAATGTTGCTTTTGCTTCATTTAGCTTATATACAAGTCCTGGGAACTGTTCTGGTTCATATTCTGTGTTGTCAAGCTTCATTGCTAGAGTGTTTAGGTTAAGATCCATGCCGATGCTTCCTGAGGCAACAATGTTTTGGATGTTAAGCTTTGGCTTGATTTTTATCTTTATATTGATTTTTTCAAGGCTTTTGATTATTTGTTGAAGTGATTCATCAACTTTTTCAATAGTTCTTGCACCAGTTGAGACAACTTTTCCTGAACTAAATATTAGAGCAGAAGTCTTTGGGCCTTTTATTCTTATTACAAGTCCAGGAAATTGTTCTGGGTTGTATTCTGTGTTGCTAAGTGTAGCAGCCATCTTCTCGAGTGGAATATCGTGTTCAAGTGATGTGCTTACAACAATGTTAACGATAGTAATGTCTTTTTTTCCTGCGTTTTTATCAGCTTTTTTTGCCATAATTAATCCCCCCAATGGTATATTTAATATCTTTATTTATAAAGAGAATGAATATGCCTTTATAAATCTATTTATAAAAGAGCGAAAAATTTAAATATCATTAGATATAAGACGTCCTACTAGGTAGGATAAATATGCCAGAACTGTTTTTTCCATTTCAAGGGATTGATGAAAGAAAAGATGCAGAGTTAATAAGATATTATAATGAATCCCGTCGTAATTCTCAGTGTCCATCCTGTAGTCATGGAGTGGAATATCATACGTTTTCTAATCTATCTGCAGTGTTTTGCCCATATTGTAGTGCAAAGATAAAAGTTAGTTAAAATCAGATTTTTCTTCAAAGCTTTTCCAATATCCTTCATATATATATCCAACTTTTTTCTTGATTTTATCGAGCTGAAATTCGAATTTACCTTCATCATCAAGAAGCTCTGTTCCGCTAGGGTCTGCGGCTCCCATACCAGTATATATTAGAAATGTTTCAGTGTTTTTTGGTTTTTCTTCAAAGCTAATGATTCTATTACCTTCCATTCTTGCATTGCCATATTTACTTGTTTCTTTGCTGGTTTTTAGTACGAGTGCAAGATCAGATTTTTCTCTTATATGAAAATTAGATAGTTTGTT
Organism: uncultured Methanosarcinales archaeon; assembly: GCA_964646365.1. GTDB lineage: Archaea > Nanobdellota > Nanobdellia > Woesearchaeales > CAZYEG01 > CAZYEG01. The sequence goes on along the minus strand of CAZYEG010000032.1, from coordinate 4,002 downwards.
GAAGTCTAGGTCGGTAAGGATGTCGCCGTATATGAACATAAATCTGGTTCCTATAAGTCTTCCAAATCTCTTTAGAGTGCCACCACTGCCAATTTTTTTATCTTCGAATATTATTTTTATATGTGGAAGATTGTTCTCGAGAAAATCTTTTAATTCGTTTGAGCTTACAGAGACATATATATTATTAAATCCTTGATTTTGGAGCGATTCGATCTGCTCCACAATAATTTTTCTTTTTTTGTATTCTAGAAGGCTTTTAGGACTATTTTCAATTTCACTCCATCCTGCCAAAATTAGTATTGGAGTATTCTCAAGCTTCTCGATTAAAATGCTTTCAATGAATTTTGATCTATTTATTCCTTGTTTCTTTGCGATGTCTTCAATTTTGTTTACAATCTTTTCATCTAGTGTAATACTTATTTTTTCCTTCATTTTACTGTTTATATGAAAAAGATTATATAAATATTTATGATTATCCTACTTTATGGGATCAAAATTGAGTATAATTGATGATGAAAATGTTTGTGATTATGTTTTTCCAGATAAAAATGAGTCTGAATTTGTTGATATGGCTAAGTCTTTAGGATATGAAATGCTTGTAATGATATATCCCAATTCGAGTGGATTAGATAAAAAAAGGAAGGAATTGCTTGAACTCTTTAAAAAGTCGGGAGTAAAGATAAATTAGGTGTATTTGGAAGCGGGTCTAAAGCAGATTATTGTTTTGTTTCTGCAAATGATAAATTAAGAGATCTTATTATGAGGACTAAGGCAGATGTTGTTATGGATGTTGAGAAGACCTCGAAAAGAGATTTTATGCATCATCGTAATTCAGGACTTAATCATATACTTTGTAAGCTTGCAAAAGAAAAGAAAAAAGCATTTGCAATTAATTTTAGTGATCTTTTGCATTCAGATGTAAAAAAAAGGGCAGTACTTCTTGGTAGAATAAAACAAAACATAATATTGTGCAAAAAAAGCGGTACAAACATGATAATAGGTAGTTTTGCTAAAAAACCAATAGACATGCGTACGCCAAAAGATTTGTATACTTTATTTATGAAAGGGTAAGTATTTCTAAATGACAATATTAATAAAGTCAATTATAGCAATATGATAATATGTTTGATATGAATTTATTTTTCTTATTGATTGCGGTATTTTTTGGTGTTGTTACAAGTTATACAGATATAAGATACGGCAAAGTACGTAATAAGCATGTGCTTCTATTTGTGATGCTTGGTGTCCTTAGTTATTTATTATTCATTGTATTTAATGTTTCAAAAATCAACTATCCATTCATTTTGCAAACGCTTACAAATTTCTTATTTGCACTGGTTCTTGGGTATATAATGTGGATTTTTGCAATGTGGACTCCAGGAGATGGTAAGTTGTTTACAGTCTATGCTCTTTTGATACCTTTATCGGTATATAGTCTCGGGCATATAAAGATATTAAATGTCCTTAATTTCTCATCATTAAACATTTTAGTCAATACGTTTATCCCAATATTTATTTTTATGTTTGTAAATATTCTTGTAAAAAGTTCTATAGTGAAGAAAAAAGAAGCACTTAAGAGAACATTTGATTTACGTGTGGTAATAGGTGTAGTATTGTCTTTGTTTGTTTATTCTTGGGTTGTTGATGTGATATTTGGTTTTTTGAGGTTAAGTCCGAACATGTTTTTTACATATATTATTGTACTGATGGTATTTTTACTTACTGAAAAAGTATTTTTGGTAACACACTATAAGGTATTTCTCGTGTTGAGTGTTGCTAGACTTATAATTGATAATTCGTGGAGAAATTTTGCTTTTTTACAATCTTTTTTTATGATGGTGATGGTATTTATTGTGTTTAGGTATTTAATTATTGAGCTTGGTTTTTCTACATTTACTAAAGAGATTGCCATAGGTGATCTAAAAGAGGGAATGGTGCTTGCTGATATGTTTTATGAGAAAGAGAAAAAAGTTGAGAAGAGACGGGCAATATATTTTTCTATTACAAGTTATCTGAAAGATATGTCTGTAGAAAGACTGATTGATCATAAGACAGAAGGTGTTGTAAAAAAAGATATTCAGAATTTGTTGAAACTTTCCAAAAAACATTCGAATCTTAAGGTGGTAAGGATTGTTGAGACTCTTCCTTTTGCTCCATTTATGTTAATGGGGGTAATTTTCACATTTCTCTTTAAAGGAAACATGATTTTCTATATCATTCAACTGTTATAATGTGGGTGTATTCTTGTAGAAGCATGTTTGGACCCAGATTATCGTAATATAGTTTCCAAGAGAGTTCATAATCACCAGGTGTAACATCTGTAGTGATAGTGAATTCAATCTTTTTAATTTCTTCAATTCCAAGAGGGGTCTGAATGTAATCATTAAAATCCCACCAATTGTTGTCATTTATAGTTATGTCATCAGGTATATTACTTGGTCCTATAATGAAATTTCCACTGATGCCTGTATTTCTTATTGTGACATTTATTTTGTATGTGAGCGATGCAGTAAATGTTGATGGTGAAACATCTTGGATGTCACCACTCTTACATATGTCGTCAGTTGATCCAGTATCGCAAATGTTTTGTTCTTGTTCATTACAGATGCCATCTGCGTCATAATCATTGCAATTGTTTCCACCTGTATCAGTATTTGAATTGCTACAGCTCCAGCCATTTGTTGGGTTGCATGTTTCTCCAGTCATTCCATAATTTAATACACAGTCTTCGCCAGGGCATTCTCCAGAGTAATACTGGCAGGTTGTTGGTTTGTTAGTTGTTGGAGAGGATTGACATCCGTTTTCGTCGCATGCGGTGTTTCCAATCCAACAAGTATCTCCATCAATTGTTCCAGGCGTGGCGCAATCTTCTTCTGAGAATACCCATCCAATATTTATTTGACAAGCGTCATTAGTGTTAAAGAAGCATTTGTTTGTGTCTTCATCAAAGCAGTAATAGTTTTCTGTAGAATAACTTTCACAGTCTGCCCAATTGAACATACTAGGATTCTCTTCTTTTTCCATAAGACATCCAAAGGCCTTAGTGCATTTTTCTTCAATAGGTATGTCTAAATTTTTGTAATAACATACTTCATCGATATTTGTTCCTGGGGTAGGACATCCTTCACCTTCACATTGCCAACCTTCTTCTGAACACGCACACCTGAATAGGCATATGTCTTCTGTTAGACAGTTGCCGGTACTAAGATTTCCATAAAGACACCCACTATTAGCGCCGTGTATATTTAGTGCCCGCCCATAGTCCATAGTGTTGTATGAGCATGTGCATGATGATGAACAGTCTCCATCATTTCCGTCACCAAGATGTCCATAATAGCATGTCTGGTTTTGGTCAACATAATTTTTACAATCTGAATCTTGATCACAACTGCTCCCTTCACATGTTTCTAGGTTGGGATCGCATTCCTCAGCGTATTCACAACAAGTATTTTCTTGGCAGTGTCCTTCAGAGGTGTATTCCCAGATGGTATCGTTTCTGTCACATTCAAGATTGTTTAAAGCTGATTCGCAACCGCAATAGAAGTCTAGATCTTTTTTAACTATGTCTGACTGGGTTGAATCACAGCATTCATTAATTGTGCAGATTCCGTCTGCTACAAATGTTTCTTCAACATCAATATCACAAATATCTCCTTGGTCGCAATTATTACATGTGGAATGAAATGTGCTGGAATTATCTTGGTAACATACAGTTGAGTTTTCACAGAATGATGGCGAACCTTCAACACATATTCCATCTCCACCAAAAGGATAAAATGTATCTATGGTACAACTCGCTCCATTGCCACAGTTTGAACATTTTGAATAGAGCATATTTGTTTCTGTACATACCTCTTGGATTTCGCATATACTATTATTTACACAGATACCGTCAACGCCAAGATGTTCGCATGCTTGACTATAACAGTCTTCATCTTCACAATCGACAAGTCCGTCACAATCATTATCAAGTCCATCATTGCAAACACTTTCAATTGGGTC
>CAZYEG010000031.1:0-8939 GCA_964646365.1 uncultured Methanosarcinales archaeon | reverse complement strand
AAAGATACGTTGGTGATAGATGTTGTTTCCCCTAAAAGCTAAAAAAGGAGGATTTGTAGGAGGAGGATTAGTTGACATACTTTCGTATGTTGCATTCTTTGTGATTGTGTTAGTTTTCTTTATAGTTTTTACAGTGGAAAATAGTGATCAGAAGATAGAAGGAACTGTTCAAGGAAGAGTTACTGAGATGAGTAATCAATTGATTTTGCAAAATTCTTTGAAGACTGAGATAAGCGATGGCTCAATGAGTTTGGCTGAACTGATCAGGGTTTGGTATAATGATCAAGAGAATTATAAAGATGTACTCAAGCAAGAATTGGTTGATGTTGCAAAAAGAAGTACATATAAGGATCGAACAGATTTTGATGTATCCATTTTTTCATCTGCAGATTATAGTAAAAACAATAGGTTAATTTTTGGAAGTTCAAAATCCGGGAATCTACATATATGTTATAATGGATATATGAATTGTAAGAGTATTGCCGAAGTACTTTTTCCCGTTGATGATGAAAATATAATTTATGTTGTGATGTGGAAATGAATAAGAAAGGAATGCTGTTTAATGTTTCGCTTGTTGTGATTACATTGATAGTGTTAACTTCTGCATTAATTGTTTTGAATAGTAAATATGATCCTTTCAAAGCTACTATTGGTAGGCAGTATGAATTGATTGAGAAATATAATGAAGGTGAGAAGTATCTGTTTTATCTAGATGAAGCTTCTAAGTTAGCATTAAAAGATGCTGCTGTTTCAACTGCAGATAATGGTGGTTTTTTTGAAAGTTCTGAATGTGGAACCTATCATGGGTTAAATCTTTGGAGTTCACAAGAAAAAAGTATAGAGGATTGTGCTCCACTCTATAAAGAGAATTATCTTAAACATTTGTCTGGTGAGGTTGATGAATATCTGATGATGTTTAACCGGCATGTGGATTATAATTTTCCACTTGATGCGTTCTATTTTGATATAAATGGTTTGGACGTTCTTGGATTTGGTTTTAAGAATGTGATTTTGGGTAAAGATTTTCAAAGAAGAAGTGAAGCTGTTCTTGGAAATGCTCTGGGTATAGTTGACTATAGTATTGGCTGGGTTGGAGAGGTTGATATGAAAGAGTTGTGGGATGATAAGAAGAAACTTAACGCTTATGAGAAGTTTGTCACTGCTGGAACAAAAGTGATTCATGCGGATGCAAGATATAATTCTAATGGTAAGAAATTGATACATAATTCCTGGACAATTGGTGACGAACTTAATATTGGTCAAGTTGCTGTTGAAGAAAATCATTATGGCCTCCCCAAAAGCATTGTTCCGCTTAATGCAATGTATTTGAGAGTAAAATATGCGAATGGTGATGAGTGTTATATTAATACAAATGAGTTTGATGATGATGTTCATGGCGATCTTAAAACTTGGGATAATGAAGTTGATGATAGCTGTGAAGATTCTAAAACATTTTTGAGTTGTCCTGGTGTGAAGGTGTATTATTGTGGTAAATATGGTTATGAAACGTTTCCAAAAAGAGATATTCCGGGATGGACTGAGCTTGGTGATGAGTACTCTGAGAATGTAAGAGATTTTTATGTTTCTGTTGAAGAAACGGATAATGATGGATTTCCTGTTAATAAATTTCATACAAAAACTGCTGCGAAGTTTGTGGTGGATTTTGATAAAAAACATGTTAGAGAAGGTTCTGTTGAAAAAGATGGATTATTGAACAGAATTGTTGATAAAGTTAATATTCTTGATAGAAAAAAAATAAAAGGTGAAGAGGCAGATTATACACAATATAGTTTCAAACCTAATTTTAGAGCAAATATTGGTTATGATATTGAAAGTGATTATGATTATATCTATAGTACACTGGAGAAACTTGGGAATGATGTAAAGACTTGTGAAGAAGGTGAAGTGTTAGATGTTTGTGTAAATGAGGAAGTTTTGAAGTTGAGCGATAAGAATTGGAGAATTAGTATGCCTGCAGTAAATGATAAGAAAGAAGTATTATATGAATTCTCTGAAGGATTAAAACAGTGTATTGATTTAATGCAAAATGATCTGATATGTAGAAAGGTTATTGAATCAAATGAAGATTTTAGTATTACTCTGGAAGAAGCAGGAGGTAGTACGGTAATAAGTAATGGTGAAGATTATGATCTGATTAATGATATTGTTATTTCTGGGAGTGTTGATGTTGTAACTGGTAATAATGAATTCTTTTTTATTAAAGAAAATGGTGAAGTTAGGTTGGCAACTTCTGAAGATGATGTGACTGTCTTTAAGGATCTTTATAATAGGAAATATATTTTAGGTGTTACCATAGGTGATATTGATTACTATATGGCTTATACTTTTAGAAATATTGAACCTCCTGCAGCGGTTAAAAACTTAAATGCTGTTAGCGCTCCTCATTTGACTGGCTCTGTTATGTTGGAATGGGATATGTTAACGGAAAAAGATGTTGAATTCTATGAAGTGTATTATTCTAATGCTGAGTTGTTAGGGTGGAATATTGAGGATTATGATGAAAGTGTAAATGTTTTGAAGTTGAAAGACATTGAGGAAGTTAATGTGATTGATATTGAGAAATGTAAATTTGTAAAAAACGAAGATATTGATTGTTATTTTGGATCTGATTATTCTATTAAATTGGAAGCTAACAAGTTATATTATGATGGTGAGAAGATGATATTGTTACTTACTGGGTTAGGCAATTCTGGTTACAACTTTGGTGTGGCCGGCAGGGACACAGAAGGGCTTATTATTGAAAGCTTGGAAGAAAGTAGCAATGTTGTTTTAGAAGATAATTTACCTCCTGGTCCGGTTGATTACAGTGTTATAATTGAAGATGGCAGGATGAAGTTTGTTACTGATGTTTCGGACAATATGATTTCTGGTTATGGGTTTGATTATGGAGCAGATGTTGAACACTTTGTATTATATCATAAAGGGCCTACTTTGGATGTTTATGTTGCTGAAAAAATTGAAAAGAGTGATGTGAGTATTGATATGGGTGAAATTTATACTAGTGATGGGGAGTATTCTTTGGCAATGATTTCTGTTGATTCTGAAAAGAATCCACCTTGGAATGAAGCAAGTGGGGTTGAACCGCCAATGCCTGATTATGCTTTAGAACTTGGTGACGTTCAAACTGTTACAATTATAAAAAATGAAGATGGGAGTTATGTGTTAGAATGATACCTTATCATGAAAATAAATATATTTTTAATTGGTCTTTTAATATAAATGGCTTTTATATGCGTGATGCTTTGCCGTGGTATATGATTATGCTTGCGCTTGGGGTTATTATTGGGTTTTATTATGTTCATAAAAAACTATGCAAATCTGGATATTCTTTAAAAGAACAAATATTGATTGCGTTTATTTCATCTTATTTTACTTTGGTTGGTGGTAGACTTTTTTATTTGATTTTTTATACAGATTTACCTTGGCAAAAAGTTTTAACTGGGATGTTTTTAATTAGTGAAGAGGGTTTGGTTTCTTTGGGTGGATTTTTATTTGGAATAATTTCGATGGTTATAATATTAAAATTTCTAAAAAAGAATATTTTAGAATTTTTTGATATTGTTACACCTTCTCTTGCTTTGGGATTATTTGTAGGTAGAATAGGTTGCTTTTTGAGTGGGTGCTGTGGTGGGAAGGTCACAACTGTTCCTTGGGGAATTGTTGTTGATGGGGTTACGAGACATGCAACACAAATATATTCTTCTTTTTATGGACTTGTAATCTTTTTGTTTCTTTATTATCTGTCTCAAAAGAAATTGGGGAAGGGTGTTGTGTTTGCATCGGGATTGATATCCTATGGTGTTGCAAGGTTTTTGGTTGAATTTTTAAGATATAATCCTATTGTTGCCTTAGGACTTTCTCTACAGCAAATTGGCTCGTTGTTGATGGTTGTTGTTGGGGCTGGGATATTGGCAATAATTCTTCGAAAAAGGACTTAAGTACATAAAAGTTTAAATATCGCTGTTTGTTCTTTTTTACATAAAATGATGAATATTCCTTATAATAAAATTGTAGAAATGGTTTCAGAACAGGCAGGAGTTTCTGCTGAAGATGTTGAGAAAAAGGTTGATGAAAAATTAAAAAGTCTTTCTGGTTTAATAACAAAGGAAGGTGCTGCTCATATTGTAGCAAATGAGTTGAAAGTAAAACTTTTTGAGAGTGGAACTATCAAATATAAAGTCAAAGATATTGCTGCTGGGCTTCGAGGTATAGAGATTGTAGCGAAAGTTATGAACATCTTTGAAGTTAGAGAATTTCAAGTTGCTTCAAGATCTGGAAAAGTCGGAAACATGATTATTGCAGATGAAACTGGCAGCATGCGTGTTGCAATGTGGGGAAATGCTACTGAGAAATTAAAAGAAATGAATGTTGGAGATGTTGTAAAAATATCATCTGGATATTCTAGAATGAATAATAATAATGTTGAACTTCATGCTAATGAGAGTTCTGAAATCATAATCAATCCTGAAGGAGAAGTTATTGAAGAGGTTAAGACTTCTGTTAATGTTGAAAGGAAGAGTATTAAAGATCTTACAGAAGGTATAAAATCTGAGATAATGGGTGTGGTTGTACAAATGTTTGAACCTCGGTTTTATGAAGTCTGTCCTGAGTGTGGGAAAAGAATAAAAGAATTGAATGAAGAATTTAATTGTGATGCACATGGCAAAGTAGAACCTGCTTTTGGTTATGTTTTGAATTTTGTTTTAGATGATGGTACAGAAAATATTAGAATTGTTTGTTTCAGAGATAAAGCTGAAAGTGCTTTAAAAGTTGATAGCGCTGGAATATTAAAAATGAAAGATGATATCAACGTCTTTGATGAAGCAAAAAATAAAGTTCTTGGTACACAAATTGTTGTCAAAGGAAGAGTTGTGAAGAACGCTATGTTTGACAGGCTTGAAGTGATGTGTGATGAGGTTAGTAAACCGGATGCTGATGAAGAATTGAAGAGAGTAAATGAAGGGCAGAACGCATCTTAGTTTTGGACTTTTTGTATTTCTTTTAACTGTTTATTTTGGATATGGATTTAGTCTTATTGGGTTAATTCTTATACTTATTTTTAGCATTGTACCAGATATTGATAAATTTGGAAGCAAAATTAGTAAGAAGTTGTTTCCGTTTTCTTTAATTTTTAATTTATTTAAACACAGAGGTGTGATACATAGTTTGTTAATACCGTCGGTGTTACTTATTGTTGGGATTTTTTACCATATAGTAAATTATTGTGCGCTTGGGTGGGTTAGTCATTTAGTGTTGGATGGGTTGACTCCTTCTGGGGTGATGCCTTTTTATCCGCTTTTTAAGCAAAAGCTAAGGTTTATATTCAAGGGGGATTTGATTTTCTTTTGGGGAATTAACTTGGGAAATGTGATTTTGGGCATGGTGTTGGTGTTATAGATGGATAACAATAGGAAAAAAAAGATTTTATTAATTCAACCAAAAAAAAATTCTTACTATGGTAGACATCCTTTATTCCCACCCTTGTCTTTAGTAACATTAGCAAGCATGACACCAACAACAAAGTATACAGTAAAAGTTGTTGATGAGCAGATTGAAAAAATTAATTTTAATGAAAAGGTAGACCTTGTAGGAATTACTTGTCATACAATCCAAGCTAAAAGAGCATATCAAATTGCCGACATGTTCCGTTCTAAAGGAATAAAAGTTGTTCTTGGTGGGATACATCCAACATTTTTAGAAAAAGAAGCAAAAAAACATTGTGATTCTGTTGTGTTAGGTGAAGCAGAGGAAATATGGTTAAATCTGTTAGATGATTTAAATAATAATAAATTAAAAAATATATATAATGGGGGATTTACAGATATGAGCAATGTCCCAATACTTGATCCTAAATATATTAGTCAGAAGTATGTTTTTATTACCGTACAAGCAACAAGAGGTTGCCCTAATAAGTGTGAGTTTTGTTCCGTTAGTGTTTTTAATGGAAGAATAATCAGGGAAAGACCTATAAGTGATGTTATTAAAGAAATAAAAATTCTTAAAAAAAATAAAAAATTTATAAAAAATTTTGTTTTTATTATTGATGATAATTTGTTTGCAAATAGAAAATATGCTATTGATTTATTTAATAGAATTAAAGAATTAAAGATTTATTGGCTTATTTTAGCTCCTGTAAGAGTAGCATTTGATAAAGAGTTAATTGATGTTGCATATAAATCTGGGTGTAGAATGATGGGTATAGGGTTTGAATCTATTAATCAAGAATCCTTAAACAGTGTAAATAAATCCAATACCATAGATAAATATGAAAAAGCAATTAAGATTTTAAAAAAGAAAGGTATATTTGTATGGGCCTTGTTCGTATTGGGACTTGATGGTGATGATGAAAACACATTAAAAAATACACTCGCATTTTCTATAAAAAACAATGTTGACAGATTATTAATACAAATGTTAAGACCGCTTCCTGGGACAAAATTATTTAATCGATTTAAAAAATAATAACCACTTTTGATTCTTCTATATATGAAGACTTTGTTGTTATTTCAAAAAAATTTGATATGAGCAATATCTCAAAAGAAATACAAAAAGCGTATAAAAAATTTTATAGTCTTCGTTGTATATTTAAAAGAATGAAAGGATTAAGGAATTATAACCTTAAAAGACTTATTTTATATTTTTATCTTAACCTTGGTGCGTGGGTAGAACTTAAGAAGGGGCGGTATATTTAATATGAACTACATTAAAGATGTTAATGATGGAATTAAAAGAATTGTTAACAACAACAATGTGAATAACACTATTAAGTATTCATTATCCGAATTTTCTGTTAGTGCTGGAAAAAAAATCAGATCAAAATTAATACTTACATATGGAAATTATTGTAATGTGCCATATGAACTTCTTGTTGATTTGGGTGTAATAGTTGAATTGTTACACTCTTCTACTTTAATGCTTGATGATTTACCTTGTATGGACAACCATCTAAAAAGACGAAATAATGATTCGGTTCATATTAAATATAATGAGAGTACTGCAATTTTAAGTAGTTTTGCTGGACTATTATTATCTATCGAAGACATAATTAAAACTCCTCATTTTACAGATAATAATAAAAACATGTTAATAAAAACAATATGTAATGTGTTTGGGCCTTCTGGTATGATAAGTGGTCAGGTTTTAGATTTAGAAAATAAAGGCAAAAATTTAGATTTAAAAGAAATATATGATATCTTTAAATTAAAAACTGGTTTGTTTTTTGGCTTAATTATAGATTTTGTTGATATTGTGCAAAATAAAACAAAAAGTGAAAACAATCTTGTTAAAGAATTGTTTGTTGAATGCGGATGTCTATACCAGGTTAAGGATGATATAGTGGATTTTAAAAATAAAAATTTTAATGATGTATTAATTGCTGATTTAGCTCAAGGGATTGAATTAAAAGAACAAACAAAATTAAAAATTGAAAAATTATTATTAAAAATTGATTTTGAATTATCAGAAATTTTGATAAAATTTATCAATGAGGTTATATTAAATGAAAATCTTTTTTATTAGATCTCCTAGGTATACCTGGCCGCACATAGGGGATAAGGAGAATTTTATCCAACCCTTAGGGTATTGTGCGCTTGCAGCATATTTAAGAGAAGCAAATATAAGTGGAGTTACTGATATCAAAATTATAGACTGTGCTGCACTTAAGATAGGGTGGAAAAGTTTAGTTGGGATATTAAAAAAAACAAAACCTGATGTTGTTTGTTTTGGGGAAGAAACATGCTATCTTAATGAAGGATTGAAATTATGCAATATTATTAAAAAAATAAATCCCAATTGTATAACAATTGGTGGGGGATATCATTTAACATACTATCCTGAAGACATAATTGGAAATCTTATTGATTTTGTAGTTAGATTTGAGGGAGAGCGGGCACTTGTTGAATTAATAAAAGAAGTATTAAAAAATAAAAAGGAACAAAATTTTTCTAAAATTAAAGGTATTGCCTATAAGAAAAAATTAAGAATGAAAGAAGTTCTAGTAAAAACTCCTTGTCGAAAACCAATAAAAAATCTTGATTCTTTACCATTTCCTGCATATGATCTTCTTGATATGGATAGATACATAAAATCAAAAATGTGGCCGAACCTAGGCGTTGTGGAACATAGTAGGGGGTGTATTGGGAACTGTAAATTTTGTTGCCTTTGGCAGTCTTCTGATAAAAGCAAAACAGGGCTTTGGAGAACTAAAAGTGCAAAAAGAACTGTTGATGAGATTGAGTTTTTAGTTAAGAAATATAATAAAAAAACTATTTGGTTTGTTGATAATACATTTAATGTAAATGCAAAATGGAATCTTGATTTTGCAAATGAAATATTAAGACGAAAAATAAAAATTAAATTTTTTGCCTTTATGAGAGCTGATTTTATTGTAAGGGATGCTAAAACTGGTACGCTTAAAAAGTTGGTTGATGCTGGTCTTTTTCAACCGTTAATTGGTATTGAATCACATAAAATAAAAAAATTAAAAAAATTTAGAAAAAAAAACTATTCTCCCGATATCACAAAACAGGCGGTTTATGAATTAAGAAAACTCAAAAAATGTTTTATTGTTGGTACGTTTATAATGGGGACTGAAGATGAAAAATATGAAGATTTAATTGATATGATTAAGTATTGTATGGATATTAAGATAGATATGGTTTATCCTTTGGTTATTTCTCCTTTCCCTGGAACAGAAAATTGGAAACACTATAAAAAAGAAAATATAATAGAAATCAAAGATTATAGATATTATGATTTCTATACTCCTGTTGTTCCAACAAAATATATGTCAAGACAAGAAATAAAAAATGCGATGAAAGATATAATGAAAATGTGGTTTTCTAGACCTAAATATATTTTAAATGGTTATTTTCATAAAGTAAAAAGCGTTAGAATTATGTATAGACATCATTTGAATC
>CAZYEG010000030.1:0-9005 GCA_964646365.1 uncultured Methanosarcinales archaeon | reverse complement strand
GTAGGAGGTAGTGATAGAATCTTTACAAAAGGTCCAGACATTCCCCAAATGATTGCTCCAAGAATGATCTGAAAGTGTGGGCTGAGTTTCATTTATGTAATATTAATAATTAATTTTATAAAATAACCGGTAAATTAGTATAGTATGGAAGGAAATATTGAAGACTGGAGAAAAGCAGGAAGAATTGCAAAAGAAGCACTACTTTATGGGAAAGGTTTGATAGTCCCAGGAGCGAAGTTGATTGATGTTTGTGATAAGGTTGAAGAAAAGATTTTTTCTCTTGGTGGAGGTATTGCATTTCCTGCTCAAGTTTCACTTGATACTCATGCAGCGCATTATTGTCCAGGACCTAATGATGATAGCGTGTTTGGTTCAGAAGTATGTTGTCTTGATGTTGGCGTTGAAGTGAATGGTTCGATTGGAGATAATGCTTGTACAGTTGATCTTTCTGGTGAACATGGGAAGCTTGTTGAAGCATCTGAAGCAGCACTTGCTGAGGCTACAAAGATATTAAAAATTGGTTTGCCTGTAAGTGAGATAGGCAGAGTTATTCAAGAAACAATTAATTCTTATGGATTTTCTCCTATAAAGAATCTTTCAGGGCATGGTCTTGGTATTTATGGGATTCATACAACGCCTTCTATTCCAAATTATGATACACATGATGGTGTAGTTCTTGAAAAAGGCATGACAATTGCAATTGAACCATTTGCAACTGATGGGAAGGGTTTGATTCAAGAAGGTGGTCAGCCAACAGTTTTTATGATGGTTGGGAAAAGACCAGTTCGAAATATGATTACTCGTCAAGTTCTAAAAGAAATTGAGAAATATAATGGCTTGCCGTTTACTACAAGATGGCTTGTTAAGAAATTCCCTGAGTTTAAAGTTAATATTGCTTTACGTGAATTGCTTCAGTATGGTGTGATTAAGAGTTACGCGCCACTTTCTGAAGTTGAAAAAGGAATCGTTAGTCAGGCTGAGAATTCTTTTTTGATAGATGATGAAGTAGAAGTGCTTACTAAAGTTTGATGTTGGCGTATGGATCAACCATGTTATGATATTCGTTTAGGCTGATTAGTTTCTTTCTTAGTGAAATTAATCTTTCCACTCTTTATATCCAGCTTTCTTTGCATCAGCCTTTGTTTCGAAGATTACTGTGTTTTTCTTCTTTATTTTATTGACTTTTACGTGGTCTTCTGGATAGAAATAGCTTCCACGTTTTCCAGCAACGTATCTGATTTTTTCAATAATGATTTCTGAGTGTTCATCTAGGTCTCCACCAAGAAGTTTTTCAATCTCTTTTCTTTTTTCATGGGTTAGGATTACTTTTTTTCTTTTACATCTTGTGGTTTTTACAAAGTATAGCAGCCCGTACATGTTAATCAACAAAAGTGTTGAAGGTATGATAGATGTGCATTTTACAAAAAAGATTAGTGAATTTATTGTCAGTATTGCAAAAAGCATTTGTGCCATTGGAATTGATGCCCTTGTGTTGTAATTCAATTTTATTGCAATAAGTATTGCTAGAAGAATCATAAGTTCTAAGAATAGCAGCTCTCTTCTATATACGGCGATGGTCTTTATAGACGTAAGTATAAAGATGTTAAGTAAGAAGCTGATGAATGCCAATAAGATGAAACTAGTGTATTTTCTCATAAAATTACCCCCAAACATAGGAATCTTAAGAAAAGAATTATATAAATTTTTCTATTTTAGAGTAGTATCAACCTTCATAGCAGCCGTGTGCTACCCCGTCTTGATACATTTGATCTACGGTGAGTTCGATGGCAGGCTCTGCTTGGGATTCTGGTGTTATAATCTCTTCTAGTGTGCCAGTATGATATTGCCCAGACCTGAACTGCGGGCTCTCAAGTATTTTTATCAGCAAATCTATGTTTGTGTCGATCCCGCCAATTGTATATGCTCTTAGTGCGGATATAGCACGGGCGATTGCGTATTCTCTATTTTCGTCATGTACAGTTAATTTTGAAACCATTGGGTCAAAGTCATCTGTGACAGTGAATCCCGGATATAGATGCGAATCTACCCTTATGCCATTGCCACCAGGTGCAATGTATTCTGTAATTGTGCCAGATGATGGATAGAATTCTGTGCCACTACAATCTAATGCATTAATTCTGCATTCTATGGAGTGTCCATTGTACTCTATATCTTTTTGTGCATATGGCATTTTTTCGCCATCTGCAATTAAGAGCATTGTTCTCAATATATCGACACCTGTTATTGCTTCTGTTACTGGATGTTCGATTTGTAATCTTCCGTTTACTTCTCCAAAGTATGGCTTGCCTTCTTCGTCTATAAAGAATTCGACAGTTCCTGCACCCCTGTATCCGATGTGTTTTCCTATTCTCTTTGCCATGCCCCATAATTGTTTTCTTAGAGTCTGTGTGATGCCTGGAGCAAGTGCTTCTTCAATCATCTTTTGATGTCTGTACTGCATGGAGCAGCCTCTATCTCCTAGAACAATTATGTTGCCGTAGTTATCTCCAAGAATTTGGACTTCAACATGTCTGCAATTAGGCAGATATCTTTCGAGAAGCATTTTGTCATTATTGAAATAAAGGCGGGCTTCTTGTTGTGCAGCATTAAATAAATTTATGAAATCTCCCAAGTCATAGACAATTCGCATACCCCTTCCACCACCACCTCCATCAGACTTAATCATTTGTGGACAACCAATTTTTTCTGCTATGGCGTATGCTTTTTTTGCATCTGTTATTGGTTTATCTGTTCCTGGGATTATGGGGATATTAACTTTGTCTGCAATTTTTTTTGCATGTGTTTTGTCAGCAACGGCTTTGAGTGTTTTAGCTTTTGGGCCTACAAAAGTAATTCCATTTGCCCAACATAGTCTTGCGAAATTTGAGCTTTCAGAAAGAAATCCTATTAATGGCAGGATTGTTTTGCATTTGCTTTTTCTTGCTGCATTAATGATTCTTAAAGGAGAAAGGTATGCGCCTTCTGGTTCTTTTGTGTTTATCTCTATAGCTTCATGAGCCAATTTAACATGAAGTGAATCTTTTTCAGAAGGATGATATACAACAACTGGAGTGTATCCAAGTTCTTCACATGCATGAATGCCTCTAATAGCAATCTCTCCCCTGTTTGGGATGAGCACTCTTTTTGACATATTTTCAAATAGTATGAAGTTGTATAAAAGTGTTGTCGTTAGAATTCGTAATAATTACGAATTTAAAGCATCTTGAGATCGCCAGTGATTTCATCAATTGTTTTTTCTTCATGCGGTCCAATTCCGACACAAGTTTTTGTGCCTGGTGCAATGACTGTTTTTCCTGCATCTGTAATTAATGATGGTTTTAGTCCTGCATCTTTTGCATCTTGGAAAAATCTTAGAAGTTCTTTTTCGTCTGCGACCTTTAGTACGACTTTTTTTGCGCCTTCGCTTCTCCATTCATTGATGTTATCAGTATCTGCTTTTAGCATAGCTTCGGTTGAAGCGTGAGCAGTCTGTGCGCCGAGTTTTCCTTTTGGAAGCTTTAGGTCCATTCTTACGAGTATTACTTGTTTCATTCCCATTCTATTGTACCCGGTGGTTTATTTGTTATATCATAAAATACGTAATCGATTTCTGGAATCTTGAGTGTCTCTTCTGCAATCTCATTTACGACTTTGATGTCAATTTTTGCGAATTCTGCGGTCATTGCTTCTTTTGAATATACTGGACGAAGAATTATACTTTCGTTAACGTCACCTACAGGGACTAAAACAGTAGGGAACTGCCAGATCTCTTTCATCAAGTTGTGTTTTTCAATGGTGTCCATTGTAATTGTGTCTGCTTTTCTTAACATGTCAAGACGATCTTTAGTTAAGTATGATTTTTTTAATTTTGTTGGATTTAATTTTTTTGGTGAAATTAAAAGAATGACTCTATTTACTTCAGGAACTTCATTTGTTATTCTTGTTGACAGTTCTTCTAATGTAGTCCAATCAGAATCTCCCATTATTACTGCTGGATGTTTGTATGTTCTTGAATCTCCTTGGACCCCTACACTTTTTAATGGAAGAATATCTGCAGAGAGGTTGTATTCTGAAGCAATGCTGTTTAATTTTTCTTTAACGTCTGGTAAGTCCTCATCCCCATCGGTGCAAAGGCATCTTACTCCTAGACCTGGTCCAGGGAAAGGGTGTCTCCATACTAAGCCTTCTGGCAGTCCAATTTCGAGACCGACTTCTCTTACTTCGTCTTTGTATAATTGTGCTAAAGGTTCTATTACTTTTCCTTCTTCAATTAATTTTTGTATGATAGGTACACGGTTGTGATGAGTTTTGATTAAAGCAGCGTTTTTTGTTCCTTGGGATTCTATAGTGTCTGGATAAATGGTACCTTGTCCAAGTATCCATTCTTCAGGATCAAGATCGAGATTACTTAAAACTTCTTTTTGGACATCTATGAATGTGTCACCGATGATTTTTCTTTTCTTTTCTGGTTCGTATACTTCTTTTAGTCGTGAAAGGAACAGATCACTTGCATCGTGGCAATGGAAATTATCACCACCAAGAGATTTGACTGCTGCATCAACAAATTCTTTTTCGTTTTCTCTGACAAGACCGTTGTCAATGAAGAGTCCGTATACATTTTTTGGACCGATTGCCTGGTTGAGAAGTGTAAAAGCAACAGTTGAATCAACTCCTCCGGATACTAGCATGAAGACTTTTCGACCGTTGGTTTGATTTTTTATGTCTTGCATAATTTGTTTGGTGTATTCTTTTGGATTCCAATTTTTATCACAGTTACATATGTTGAAAAGGAAATTTGAAAGAATTTTCATTCCATTAGGAGTGTGTGTTACTTCGGGGTGGAATTGGAAGCCGTATATCTTTTTCTCATCGTTTGCCATTGCTGCTATAGGGCAGTCAGATGTTGATGCAATTATTGAGAATCCTTCTGGTAGTGTTGATACTGTGTCTCCATGACTCATCCATACTGTTTCTTGTTTGGAAAGGTCGGAGAATAGAGGATTGTCCTTGATATCAATTTTGGCAATGCCATATTCTTTGGTTTTTCCAGGAGTCACTTTGCCTCCAAGTTTGTGAGCAATCATCTGATGGCCATAGCATAGTC
Source organism: uncultured Methanosarcinales archaeon (assembly GCA_964646365.1). Classification (GTDB taxonomy): domain Archaea; phylum Nanobdellota; class Nanobdellia; order Woesearchaeales; family CAZYEG01; genus CAZYEG01. The sequence continues at coordinate 3,901 of CAZYEG010000030.1, read as the reverse complement.
CTAGAATTGGAGCAGTAGTCTCGAATAGAGAAGAATGCGGTTGTGGTGATCCATTTTCATATACAGAGCTAGGACCTCCTGAAAGAATAATACCTGTAACATCCTCTAATTTACTAATATCGCAATCATTTGGATGTATTTCGGAGTACACACCAAGTCTTCTGACTCTATTTGCAATTAGATGAGTGTATTGTCCACCAAAATCAAGAATAATTATCTTTTGCATAAACAGTGTTTACGTGAGGTATATTTAAATTTTATCTTATTGTTATACCGGTGTCTTTTTCAGTGATACCAAGAGCGAATTTCATCTTATCTTTGCTTTCCGAATAGATGGTGTATAGTTTGTCTCCTTTTTTGACTCTATCTCCAACATGGTAGTATAAATAAAGACCAGCTCCTACACTTCTTGGTGCTCCTGCAATTCTTGCGATTTTGGATATTGTTTTGTTGTCAATGTGTGAAATTTTTCCACTTTTTTTAGCAAAGACATCTTTTTGGAGTCTTCCTACACGTATTTTTTCTAGTGGGGTGTTTTCTCCTTGTGCCCGAATGATTTCTGTCATCTTTTTGTATGCTTTACCAGAATCTAGAATCTCTTCAGCAATTTTTCTTCCTTTGCCCTTTTTTGCTTTCCCAGCCATTTCAATAATAAGTCCTGCCATGTAAAGAGATTTTTCTCTTAAATCTAAAGGACCTTTTGGGTCTCCCTTGAGAAGCCACATAACATCTCTTGCTTCAAGTGCTGGACCGTGTCCATTCCCGATAGGCTGTGAACCGTCAGAGATTATAGCCTTGATTTTCATGTTTAGGTGTTTTCCAATTGTCTCAAAATCGTTCTTTAAGTCAAGAGCAACCTTTTTATCTTCAATCTTCGCGCCTTTCCCGATAGGAATATCTACCAGTATGTGTGTTGCAGAGACTGAGCCTTTTTTTGCTAAAATACTAGCAAGGAGCTGTGATCTTGCATCTATGCTTAAAGGATGTTCTACTTTTATTATCTTGTCATCTGCTGGAGCGAGGTTGATTGCACCTCCCCATGTTAGACAACCATTATGTTTGTGTACAATGGATTTCATTCTTTCTAGTGGTAATGAAACATCACATAGTACTTCCATTGTGTCTGCAGTTCCTGCAGGACTGGTTATTGATCTTGAACTTGTTTTTGGTATGGTCAGTCCAGCTGCGGCAATGATTGGAACAACAATCATTGTTGTTCTGTTACCAGCAACTCCACCAACACAATGCTTGTCGATTACTGGATGTCGTTTCAGTTTTAATACGTCACCGTTGCTGATCATTGATTTTGTTAGTGCAACAGTCTCTTTGAAATCCATGATGCTTGTATAACATGCTGAGACAAAATATGTTAGTTCAATATCTGTCAATTTGTTCTCTGCTATGTCTTTTACTATGCAATCAATTTCTCTTGCAGTGAGTTTCTTTCCATCAAGCTTCTTTTTGATGTATTTTAGTGATTTTGGTTTATTTGATACGGTAACTGTGACTCTGTTGTTGTTTTTAATTTTTAATTTGTTAGTTATGTCAACAAAAAGTCCGAGTTGTCCAGGTTTTATGATCTTTTCCGAGTAAGCAATATCGATGATTGCGGTAGTTACCTTATGATCGTATTTGATATCTATTCTGTCTCCGTCATGTAGGTCCATTAATTGTGCTGTCTTTTCGTGAATGAGACTTATTAAAGGTCCCCCTGTTCTGATTCCAATTTTTTTTATCTTTAGCTGCATGTTTATCTCTCCTTCAAATAGATGTCAATGAATGTGATTAGAACTGATAGTATGAGTGGTCCAATGAAAATACCGATAAAACCTAGAAGTGATAATCCGCCGATTACCCCAAGAAGAATTATGACAGGATGTATGTCAGCTTTGTCTCCTATTATTTTTGGTCTGATGATGTTGTCAATTCCACTTATTACAAAAAGTCCGTAAAATATGAATATAATAGAAACAATAATCCCAGTAGTGTCTTGTTGTATTATATCTAAAGTGAGTTTTATGATAACTGCAGGGACCCAAACAATTGCTGCACCGACAAATGGTATTAGGGCTCCAAATGCCATCATTGTTCCCCAGAATAATGGAGAGGAAAATCCGAAAATTAAAAAACCGAGTCCGCCAACAATCCCTTGTATTAATGCGGTGAAAAAATGTCCGTAAATGACTGCATCTACGATATCATTAATTTTTTTCTGTAATATTGTCTTGTACTGTTTCTTAAATGAGATTATATTAAAGATGTATTTGAGTAATTTCTTGCCATCAATTAATAGGTAGTATGTTAAGAATAGACTTATGAAGAGTTTCATAAGAAAGGCCGGAACTGCGAGTACTATTGATGTTGCTTGAGCTATTGCGTAATTTGTAATTTTTTCAACAATTTCTCCAAGTGTACCTTTTAAGTCTAATTTATCTATAAGGGTCATCATCCCTTCTCCGAAAATTCCAGATTGACTTTGTTCAATAGTTTGGTATCCTTGTTCAAATGTGTCTTTTAATATGTTAACTCCTATTTTTCCTTGTTGTGCTAACATGATTGTTGAAATTATGAGTGGGACGAAAATTAATAATGAGATGATTAATAGAGTAATTAATGCACTAATTCTAGGTTTTTTTATTTTGTTTAGAATTTTTTTATGAATTGGGTAAAAAACGTATGCTAAAAGTAGACTTGAAATTATGGTTATTAAGTATGGTTTTATTATAAGAAGTGAAATAATGATTAGTAATACGAAGAGAAGTAAAAATATATGTTTTGCGGATGCCTCTTTTTTTGCCATTTTTATTTTATGATTTTGTTGATATTTAAAACTATGCTCTGTTCTGGAACTCAACTAATGATTGGATATAGTTGATTATTCGTTGATCGTTTGGTATTGAAGTCAATTTCTCTTTCCCGAGTTTGATTGTTGCTGTATTAAATGATCTGTCAATCATGTTTTGTTCGGATTGAAAGGGTTGAGCTAATGATATCTCTTTTTTGCCATCTGTTATGTGATCTTGAAAAAAATCGTATTCTCTTTTGGAATTTTTTACATATATTGAGAAAAGGTTTACAATGATTATTACAAAAATGAAAATGCCAATGGATATTAGTATAGTTGCTGTTGCTTTTATTTGTAATATTAGCATGTTGATAAAAACGGCACCAAAAAGTCCTAGTGCTAGTAGGATCATGTAGAAGTATTGTGGAAACATAAGTCTAGAAACTTTAGGCTTTAGTCTATAAATTGGTACGTCTGTCAAATATATCCCCTTTTTTATGTATATTGCAAGTTTTGTAGTATATAAATGTTTAGAAGGAATAAGAGAAATATGGGCCTGCCCAGACTTTCAGTGATGAACACATTTGAACTGGGGATCCTCTCGAAGTCAACGAGATGTTATAGCCGGGCTAGACCACAGGCCCTATAACAAAAACAGGGTATGGTTGGGCATTTAAAAAGATTTTGTTTAATGTATATACAATATAAACATTTTTTTTAAATATTTTAGAAATAATATTCTTTTTGGGGTTAGAAATGTTATTTGTAAATAGATATGGGGAGTTTGTATCGAAGGAGGAGTACGATTCGATGAGTCCTGATGAGATTGAAAATGACGATGTCCATCTTTGTTTTTTTGAGTGGTTGTGAAACGATGGGTTTATAATCATCAGGGGTTTGAGTAGGGGTATGAATAAAAAAGAGGATGTGTTGTTCTTATTGGTAGGTGTTATTACTGTGCTCTTATTTGCGGTATCTTGTAATCGAGAAGAGCTTTTAACCAGTACTACTATGAAAGCTGAGCAGGTAACAACAACTCTCGAAAGTGTAGATCACGAAGTGCAGCCTATATATAAGAAGATTGTTTTGTCTGAACGTCTAGGGATGGGTGATGTG
>CAZYEG010000029.1:0-9089 GCA_964646365.1 uncultured Methanosarcinales archaeon | reverse complement strand
GCCGGGGCATATTACTATCTTAACATAATTTTATATAATTAAATAAATACAAATACTATATCATGAACGAAAAAATAAAAGAATACATTGAGAAACAAAAATATCCACAAAAAGAGATTTGTAAAAAACTCCATAAAATTATCACAAAAACATTCCCTAATATAATAGACGAAATGAAATGGGGAGTTCCTGCATTTGATGATGGAAAATACTACTACGTTGCATTAAAAGATCATGTTAATCTTGGTTTTTCAATAAAAGACCTCACAAAAGAACAACTAAAACTCTTTGATGGCGGCGGAAAAACAACAAAAAACATTCAAATCAAAAATTTAAATGAAATCGACGAAAAAAGAATTATCAAACTATTAAAATTAATAAATTATTAAAATCATCTTTCCTTTTTAAAATACTGATTCTTCAATAGTAACATATATAAATAACTCCAGCCTCCGCAAACCTATACAATAATTAAGGGTGATATGAGTGATTGATGGAAGCAATTTTATTGCAATAATTGTACTATTTGTAAGTTTAATTGGACTTGGCTTTGCATACTATCTTGCAAGAAGGATAATGAAACAAAGCGAAGGAAACCAAACAATGAAAGACATCTCTTTGGATATAAGAGAAGGGGCAAATGCATTTCTAAAAAGACAATATGTAGTAATAGGTGCATACTTCGCTATAGTATTAGTACTACTAAGCGTTCTTGTCTATTTCAAATATCTCGTTATATTTGTTCCGTTCGCATTCCTTTCAGGAGGACTTTTCTCGGCACTATGCGGCTTCATCGGTATGAAGATTGCAACTGCGTCCAACTCTAGAACAACAGAGGGAGCAAGACAATCTTTAAACCTTGGACTTAAAATCGCATTTTCAGCAGGAGCAGTAATGGGACTAACAGTTGTTGGTTTCGCACTCTTCGACATCTCAATCTGGTATCTAATATTAAACTGGTACTATTCAGATCTTACAGTTGCAGCAAGAATGGTTCACATTACATCTGCAATGCTTACATTCGGAATGGGCGCATCATCAGTTGCTCTTTTTGCAAGAGTTGGTGGCGGTATTTTTACAAAAGCTGCTGATGTTGGCGCAGACCTTGTAGGAAAAGTTGAAGCAGGAATTCCTGAAGACGATCCTAGAAACCCAGCTGTAATCGCTGACAATGTTGGTGACAACGTAGGAGATGTTGCAGGAATGGGAGCTGACCTTTACGAAAGTTATGTTGGTTCAATTATCGCAACTATGGCTCTTGCAGTTGCTGCAGGCCTATCACTTAGAGGCGTTGCAGTACCAATGGCACTAGCAGCACTTGGTGTACTTTGCTCAATTGCAGGAACATTCCTAGTAAGTACCAAAAACAAAGTTTCACAGAGCTCACTTCTTTGGGCACTTAGAAAAGGTATATTTGGATCCGCAATTCTCGTAGCAGTTCTATCATACTATCTCGTTGTATTTATTCTTGGAACTAATCATATAGGTGTATATTATTCAATACTTATTGGTCTTGGTACTGGAATTATAATTGGATTAAGCACAGAATATTACACATCCAAAGAATATCAACATACACAAAAACTTGCTGAAACATCCAAAACTGGAGCAGCTACAATAATTATTGAAGGTACAGCACTTGGAATGAAATCCACTGCAATACCAATTCTAACAGTATCTGGCGCAGTACTTCTAAGCTTCTTCCTTTCAGGTGGAAGTCAGAACTTTAACGCTGGACTTTACGGAATCGGAATCGCAGCAGTAGGTATGCTTTCAACACTTGGTATTACTCTTGCAACAGACGCATACGGCCCAGTAGCTGATAACGCTGGCGGTATTGCAGAGATGGCAAAACTTAAACCAATCGTAAGAAAGAGAACAGACGCTCTTGATTCACTTGGAAACACAACAGCAGCAACAGGTAAAGGATTTGCTATAGGTTCAGCAGGTCTTACTGCAATTGCGCTAATTGTAGCTTACAAGGAAGAAGTCGCTTTACTTGGTAGAGAACTTAGCTTAACACTACTCAATCCAATTGTTATCATTGGACTCATGATTGGTGGTATGCTTCCATTTGTTTTCTGTTCAATGACACTGACTGCTGTAAGTAAAGCAGCATCAAAAATCATTGTTGAAGTAAGAAGACAATTCAAAGAGATTAAAGGTCTTATGGAAGGTAAAGGAAAAGCTGATTATGCTGCATGTGTAACAATCTCAACAAAGTCTGCACAAAAAGAAATGATTGCACCAGCACTTCTTGCAATCCTATCTCCAATCGTTGTTGGTCTTTTACTTGGACCAGAAGCTGTTGGCGGACTGCTTATTGGAACACTTGTCTCAGGATTCGTATTAGCAATATTTATGGCTAACTCAGGTGGAGCATGGGACAATGCAAAGAAGCATATTGAAGAAGGATATCACGGTGGAAAAGGTTCAGATGCTCATCACGCAGCAGTTGTTGGTGACACAGTAGGAGATCCATACAAAGACACATCCGGACCAAGTCTAAATATCCTTATCAAGCTTATGAGCATGGTAAGCCTTGTATTTGCATCATTCATTGTTGCAAATGCACTTATTTAATTATTTTTTTTCTTTTTATTTTAGAATTCTATTTTTCCCACCAGTTTTATAAGGTGAGAATTCTTTTTTTGCTTTTTGATTGACTCTTCCTTCTGCAAAGACATCATGCATATCTCTTTCATCATAACCACAATTCCTGCAGAGTATCATCTTTGTACCCATATAATCAATTTCTTTTATATCGTCAGACAAACATTTAGGACACCGTTTCATAACACCAAAACAATCAAACAAATATATTAAATTTACTAAATAGAAAACTATTAAAATAACAAAATCAAAGAATTCATATAATGGGCAAATTCATACGAGTCTTAATTGGATCCTTAATCTCAATAATATTCATATTCATACTTTACAAAGTATTAGATTTTATTGGATTTTTCAATATTTTAGCTGTAATCAATTCAGTTAATTGGTTTTTATTTCTTGCAGCAGTTGTAAGTTATTTCCTTTCCTATTATACTTGGACCATTAAATGGAAAGAATTAGTGTCAAGCATTGGAAAAATATCAAAAAAGAAAATAATGCTGATACTCTTTTCAAGTTCCTTTTTTTACTCAACAACACCGGGACCAAGAATTGGTGGAGAACCAGTGCGACTTTTTTATACATCCAAAATCATTAGAAAAACAAAGAGTGAAGTCTTAGCAACTATTCTATTTGATAGATCAACAAGCACAATAGCTATTCAATTGTTATCAATATTTTCCATATTATTTATCCTCGGATTCAGCGACCTTCCTCAATCAGCTAAAAACATACTTATGCTTACATTATTCTTTATCATGACATATATCGTATTCAGGATTAAATATTACAAAAAGCCAGAAAAGATTGCTGAAATTAAATTCATTAAATGGGCAATGAAGACCTTTTACAAGATATCCCCAACAATGCGTTACAGATTTAAGAATCAGAGTGGTTACGTTCTTTATGTAAAAGACCGAATCAAACGATACAACGATTTATTTTTCAAATTCAACAATAACAAAAAACTAAGAAAAAGACAAATTTTTTTAAGCATGTTTAGATGGTTATTAACAATTCTATCAGTTTATTTGCTTTTCATTAGCACAGGGACATTCATCAACCCACTTGCAATACTGATCGTTCAAGTTATTTCTATGATAATCGGATCACTATCATTCATCCCAGGCGGTATTGGTGTACAGGAATCTGTCATGATTGCACTATATTTCGCATTCGGTATAGATACGAGCATTGCAGCAACAGTTGCTATTCTAAGCAGAGTAATTACATACTTCTACTCTTTATTTGTTGGACCAGCATGTTTAATCTACCTAAGCAAAACAACAAAAAAGAAAAAAAAGAAAAACATTTTCAAAAAAAAATAAACGGACCTGCGGAGACTTTCGTTCTATAAACAGATTTCGAACTCCGGGTCTACAGCTTTCTTCTAAAAAATTAGTAGGAGGCTGTCGCCCTATATACCTCGCATAGAATGCGTCCAGGCTAGGCTACAGGTCCGTGTCTATCATGATTAAAACACATTTTATAAATGTTTTCAAATTCATATACAGAATGTACACGATAAAACAGATACCTGAAGACTTCATTGTAAAAGAATTATCAAACGTAGAGGTTAAAAACTCTGGAGAATACTCCTATTTCACTCTTATTAAAAGGAATTATACTACCCAGCGTGCAATTGAAGCCGTTTCAAAGGAATTAAGAGTCCCTCAAAAAAAAATCGGATTCGCAGGAACTAAAGACAAGTACGCAGTAACATATCAAACCATTTCAGTCAAAGGAAATTTTAACAAAAATCTCAAATTAAAAGATATTGAACTCATTTATCTAGGAAAAGGTGATGAACCTATTTCTCTTGGTGATTTATACGGTAATGCATTTACTATAACTGTCAGAAACATTGATGACAAAGAAATAAATCCAATAGAAAAAGTACCAAACTATTTCGATGAACAACGATTTTCAAAAACTAACGTTCAAGTCGGAATGGCAATAATAAAAAAGAACTTCAAAGAGGCCGTAAATCTCATTCTTGAATCAAACGACGAATACAGGATGAAAGAATATCTAGAAAAACACACAAACGATTACATTGGCGCAATCAAAAAAATTCCATTTAAGATACAGAGATTGATAATAAATTCTGTTCAGAGTTACATTTTTAATCAAGAAATTTTAGAAATATTAAAGGGAAACAAATGTAAAGAAGTTAAGTACAGTCAAGGCACATTTTTATTTCCAGAAAATTATGAAGGAATTGAAAATAAAGAATTAGAGATTGTCGGTTTTGACTCAGAAACCAATGATAGCAACAAAAAAATTCTTGAAGAGCTTGGAATTAAAAAACGTGACTTCATCATTCGTTCAATGCCAGACCTAACTTCTGAAGGTACAAAAAGAAAAATGCTTGTTGATGTAAATAATATGGTAATAGAAAAAACAGAAGATGATGAACTAAACCAAAACAAGAAAAAGCGTATTATCAATTTCACACTCCATAAAGGAAGTTACGCTACAATTGTCATAAAGGCACTTTTTAACTAAAACACTAGTGATGAATATTCTAAATATTGGAAACGTATTTATTACGGTTTAATATCTAATAATTATGGGCAACTTATACGTTTACCATTATTAAGTGGTTATTCACAGCAAAGTATATAAACAAGAGTTCATTTATAAACCATAGGGAGGGATAAATAATGCTTACACCCGAATTAATTCAACAAAAAGCAAACATGATCGACGAAATTGAAACCTGTTACAAACAAACTCATGGTTTTGACAGCGACAGAAGATTAGATCTAATGACTTCTATGGGAGAATTGTGCTACAAAGTTGGACAGTCTCTCCCACATAGAGATATGGAAGTTGGACCAACAGGTACAATATATTCTCATCAAGGTAATGCCATTGATAATGGGATAAGAGATGCGTTACATGGCGGATTACAAGGGATGACCAACATTATTGACAATGGTCTAGCTATTAGGTTTGAACATCTCAGAAGAGTAGCTACACATAATGTCAAAAGTAAACCTGACGAAACATACGTACTTGTTGCAGAATTAGACGGAACATCTAATTTTGCAATAAAATATAGACTATTTGACGAAAACGGAAGAAAAGGAGACTTCGAAGCAGAATCCGCTTTAACATTAACTCTTTGCAATACAAAAAACCCATACTTCCCAATGGCTGTAGCAATATATGATTTCTCTAGAGGGAAACTCCATACTGCATCACTAGTAGATGGAAAATATCAAGCCTTCATAGATGGAGACAGAAGAATACGTAAGGACATAGTCCAAAAAAGAGTAAAAGCTGCTGTATCAACTGTAGAAAATCCACGTCTCTACGTTGCTTCCTACGTAAATGATTTTCATAGAAGGGATGAATTAATCTACAAAGCACTACAAGAATATAGAGACAAAGGCGGAAGAAGAATCGAAGTTAAAACAGGAACACAGTCAACTGTTGTAAACGGATTAAGAGTGATATTAGAAGACGAGTGTGATACTATAGGAGCATATGATTCAAGATCATTCACTGTAGCAGACATACCAAAAGGAAGTGATACAAGAGGTTCATTAGAAAAAACACTAGGAAAAGGTTTTGAACTTGCTGGATTGAAGTTTGACGATGCTATTTCAATTGCAACACTTTCCGAAGGATATGGGTGCCCTGTATACGATGGGAAAGGAAACCCACTATGGATGAACAAAGGTGTAGATCTTTTAGATGAAACCAAAACACATCAGATCACAATGGCTCAAATTTGGGATGTACTTGATGAAACCGGACTAGAAGATGAAAATACATTAATGCAACTTTTATCCATATCAGCACACAAATCCCAAGCAGAGTTCGAGGAACTATTGAGAGCTGCATAGTCAAAATGCCAGATGAACATGTAGCAAGTGAGGAGTTGCTGCAACATGGTAAACTTGAAGAAGCTTCAAGAACATTTTATACCGATACCGACTCTGAAAATCCAATTGAATTTGTTCAACACTGTTTAGAGAATGGATTCCCAACATCTGCTGCAATATTTCTTGATGGTATAAAAAATATAAATCCTATAACAAAAGAAGAATTATTATTCCAAGCTACTGTAAAAGCGGGACAAACCGGAGTTGCAGAATACCATGCAAAAAGAGCAATAGAGGCAGGGAGCCAAGATATTGCATTTCTTTCTGAATACGCTTCATACTTAGTTGGAAAACAAAAAATAAATGATGCAAAAACCATATATAGTTTAATGCACAATGTTGATCCAAATTGCGTACATGCAGATTTTGGTCTGGCAAGATTAGTATTAATGCAAACAGATGACTTAAGGTCGTTATCTCCTTACGTCGAATCAAGAATCAGACAAGCATTTGAACATTCTGAAGTTCCTAATAATTCTGACATATGGGATTGCATCAACGATACACCAGTTTTCGAAGGAGTACATATGAACAATTTAATTAACATTTTAGAATATGGCAAATGTCAAGCCGCAGAGGAGTTAATTGAATGTTCGCTATTAGAAGTTCCAGGAACTCTAACAGTAGTAAGAAAAATAAATGCTGGTGGATATTCAAACATATTTATGGTTGCAGATACATCTAGAGCGCCCAAAGGACCTGGTAACACCACAGTTTTCGCACTAAAAACTGTTAGAGATGGAGCAGAAAGTGGATCACATATCAGGGAAGTGTACGAGAATTTAGACAGACCTGATGATTTTTTACGCGATGAATTTAGACTTGGATCTGCATTTGAAGCACCCAGAGGTGGAAAATACAAGCCCGTACCTGACTACAAAATACCACTTAGAAATCTTAGAGTTGCTGGACAAAACACTTTTGGATTTACAATGACTTATATTGACGGTCATAATCTTGCAGACTTTCTTGTAGAAAAAAATCCTGATCTAACAAACAGAATAAAACTTTTTACAGAGTGTGCCTATGCAGCTTCTTATGTTCATGGAACAAATAATAGTTTTAGAGATGTCATAATACACAAAGACATAAGACCTCATAATTTTATGATCAGCAGTAGAGGTAATAAAGTTTACATCTTTGATTTTAATTTATCATCAGGAGCAGATTACGAAAAAAAAGAAGCTGGAAAAAGAGAATACATTCCTGTTGAATATTTTGAAGGTCAAAGAATATTACAACCTGGTGATATTTATTCATTAGGTGTAATGGGATATGAAATCCTCTGTGGGGAAATGCCATATGAAATGCCAGATGAAAGTTTCCCAATATTAGTAAAAGAATTTGATCCTGCAGTCGTAGATCAAATAACACCCCCACATACAGTTAATCCTGAAATCCCAATAGGATTATCTGATGCAATAATGAAATGTCTCAAAAGAAACCCTGCTGAAAGATATCAAAATGCAATTGAACTATACGAGGTTGTATCATGAAGTTTGAAGCCGATGTACACGTACATTCAACTCATTCAGATAGTTCAAGAAGTGTTGAAAACGTATTTGATTTTGCAAAACATATAGGACTAAAAGGCATAGCAATCACCGACCACAACGTAGCAGTAAGTGAAGATGAATTATTGCAAGAATCCAAAAGAACAGGTATTGAATATGTTACTGGAATGGAATTATCATGCGAATACCAAGGAGAAAAAGTAGATGTTCTCTGTTATGGCATTGATCCAAGTAACGAAAATATAAGACAATATTCAGAATCTTATTACGCTGGAAGAAAAGAACATGCATTAAGGGTTGTTGATGCAATCAATCAGTCAGGATACTCATTAAACCCAGACATGTTTACTACAACAAGACCACAAGATTGGAATACCAACATAATAATGAATGGACTTATAGAGCAGGGACTTGCAAATGATTTCGAATCTGCAAAAGAAATAGTAATAGCTCATCGAATTCCATACGAAAGAAGAATGGAAGTTCATGAAGGAATAAAATTTTGTCGTGAAAACAGTGGAGTTCCTGTACTTGCTCATCCATTTTATTACATCAAAGAACCTGAAATCCTAGAAGGCCTAGTAGCGACCTCCACTCAAGCAGGACTTCTTGGAATAGAAGCCTATTACACCTCACATACTCCTGAACAGAATAGAATATGCACTGCTCTTGGACAAAAATACAATTTATTAATAACTGGTGGTTCTGATGATCATGGAGACAGAAAGCCTGGTTTTGTTATGGGAAATTCTGGGATGCCATATGAAAACTTCTTATTACTAAAAGAAGCAATAAAAAATTGTCAAACAGAATAAAAATTATTAAAATTTAACTTAAATTATCAAGTTAAAATATGCTATCACATATTTTAATTTCATGTGTTCTAAATTTTATTACAAGATAACAATTTGTTATTTTATACCGTATTATCTCGGTTTCTCGGAAAATGTAAATTTCGAAGTTGACAAAAATGTTATCGGATTATATACTGTATATCCGAAATATTCCAAAAAAGTCCGAGAAAGTGAACATATCAATATATTTTTTGTGAATTAGGGTTATACTG
>CAZYEG010000028.1:0-9172 GCA_964646365.1 uncultured Methanosarcinales archaeon | reverse complement strand
AATGTATATCCTGTTGAAATAGATCTAGACAAGATTGTTGGTCTTTATGGAATAGGACTAGAAGAAGTATTTATAGCACCAAAAGCAGGACCTGAGTAATTAATTTTATAAAGTCTTTATCTTTTCTTATTACTATGTCAAAAGAAAAAATTTCAGAGCTCGGAATCACGGTAAAAAAGGCAGAAGATATGTCTGAATGGTATAGTCAGATTATTCAAAAAGCAGAACTTGCAGATTATGCTCCTATTAAAGGATTTATGATAGTTAGACCTAACGCTTACAGTATGTGGGAGAATATTCAAGAATATTTTAATTCAAGAATCAAAAAACATGGTGTAAAGAATGCTTACTTTCCATTACTAATTCCTGAATCATTCTTTAAGAGAGAAGCAGAACATGCTGAAGGATTTTCTCCTGAACTTGCTTGGGTTGAGAAGAAAGATGAAGACGGCGAAAGAGTAGCTATTAGACCTACGTCTGAAACAATAATGTATGATTCATACGCAAAATGGATTAGATCACATAGAGATCTTCCACTTAGAATCAATCAATGGTGTTCTGTTCTTAGATGGGAAGTTAAACAAACTAAACCGTTCCTTAGAACAAGAGAATTTCTCTGGCAAGAAGGACACTGTGTTTATGCAACAGAAGAGGATTGTAAAAAGGAAGTCAAATTATTTTTAGATGAATATCAAAAACTCTGTGAAGATGTGTTAGCAGTTCCAGTAATACCTGGGAAGAAAACTAAATCAGAAACTTTTGCTGGTGCACATTATACACTTTGTATTGAATCACTTATGCCTGATGGAAAGGCTTTACAGATGGGAACATCTCACAATCTTGGTCAAGGTTTTGCAAAGACATTTGATATAAAATTTATTGGTGATGATGAAAAGGATCATTTTCCATGGCAATCAAGTTGGGGAGTATCAACAAGACTTCTTGGTGCAGTAATAATGGCACACGGGGACGACAAAGGAATGATTGTTCCGCCAAAGCTTGCACAAAATAAAATAGTTATTGTTCCAATTTTCTTTAAAGACAAAGAAAATGTTTCAAAACATGCAAAAGAACTTGCTAAAAAAAAGGCGGGGTAAATTATTTTTCGGAGGAAAAATTGGCAAAATATAGTCCAATACTTGATGATAGAGATGAATACAAACCTGGATTTAAGTTCAACGAATGGGAACTCAAAGGTATTCCAATCAGGGTTGAGATCGGACCAAAAGATATTGAGAAAGAACAGGCTGTGATTGTCAGAAGAGATAATGGCGAAAAAGAGTTTGTAAAATTATCTGATATCGATAAGAGAATCAAAGAAACTCTTGATGATATACAGAAAAGTCTTCTTGATAATGCAAGAAAAGTTCTTGAAGATGGTCTTGACAAAGCAACTGAGTGGAAAGATTTTGAGAAAAAGTTAAAAGCAAAAAAAATGGTTTTAGTACCACACTGTATGAATGATGCTTGTGAAGAAGAATTGATTGGTTCACTCGAAGGAGTAAGCGCAAGAGTTATTCCTGACGAACAGCCAGAGATAAAAGATTGTAAATGTATCAAATGCGGTGGCGAAGCTAAAGCTTGGATCTATTTTAACAACGGTTATTGATTTATTCTTATGACACCTGAAGATATTATGGGGATGAAGGGAAAGCAAAAAATTGCTATGCTTACTGCTTGCAGTTATCCGATTGCAAGAGTTCTTGAAAATGCTAAAGTGGATATGATTCTAGTTGGAGATTCTGGTGTAATGGTAGAGCTTGGAAAAGATTCTACTAAAGAAGCGACACTTGATGAGATGAAAATATTTACCGCAGCAGTAAAAAGAGGTGCGGGAAAAACGCTTATTGTTTCTGACATGCCGATTGGAACTTATGATGATATTGAAAATGCAAAAAAAAGCGCAAATGAACTTATAAGTTCTGGAGCTGACTCTGTAAAGCTTGAAGGAAATAAATCAGAGATTGTCAAAGCATTAGTTGATGATGGAATAAATGTTGTTGGGCATATTGGCTATGAACCACAAACAAAAGAACACGGAATATATAGTGATGAGAAATTGATTGAAGAGGCTAAATCAATTGAAGCTGCTGGTGCTTTTGTTATTGTTCTTGAATGTGTCGAAGAGAAATTGGCCAAGAAGATTACTGAGACTATTGATATTCCAACGATTGGTGTTGGTTCTGGTGAAAGTTGTGATGGGCAGGTGCTTGTTACAAATGATTTGTTAGGGATGTATGATAAGTTTACTCCAAAGTTTGTTAAAAAAGAAATGGACTTTAATTCTGATGCTGAGGAAGCTGTAAAGAGGTTTATTGGAAAAGTAAAATGAAAATAATCAAGAGCATTAAAGAGATGAAATCATTTTCTGTTGGAAGAGATATAGGGTTTGTTCCAACAATGGGATTTCTTCATGATGGACATATGTCCCTTATAAAAAAAGCAAGAGAAGAAAATGATATTGTTGTTGTAAGCATCTATGTAAACCCTACTCAATTTGCACCAAATGAAGATCTGGATTCGTATCCACGAAATTTTAAGGCAGATGAAAAACTCTGTGAGCAAGAAGGAGTTGATGTAATATTTTTTCCTAGTAATGAAGAAATGTATCCAGAAGGGTATAGTACTGATATTGAGGTTAAAGAGATTACTGAAAAACTATGTGGAAAATCACGACCAACACATTTTGCAGGTGTTACTACCATTGTTGCTAAACTCTTTGATATTATTAAGCCGGTAAAGGCTTATTTTGGACAAAAAGACTATCAACAATCACTTGTAATTAGAAAAATGGTAAAGGATCTTAACATTAATGTTGAAATTATTGTTTGTCCTATTGTTCGTGAAGGTGATGGACTTGCAATGAGCTCAAGAAACAAATATTTGAGTGTAGATGAAAGAAAAGAAGCAACTGTGCTATTCGAATCATTACAGATGGCTAAAAAAGAGTTTGAAAGTGGAAATAATTCTGTTAAAGATGTTAAAGAAAAGATTATTAGTATGATAAATAACAAGAAACATGCAAAAATTGACTATGTTGAAATTCTTGATAAGGATAATTTAGAGGATATTGATAAAATAGTTAGTGATAAGACTGTGATTGCTCTTGCTGTAAAATTTGATAAGGCAAGACTGATAGATAACACACTTTTATGATAACATTTATAAATCAACCCCGCATTCTATGATTTAGATGTATAAACCTAAGAAAAAACCATTTAGAAAAAAGGGCGTTAGTGCAGCTCCGGAAGAAGTCACAAGAGTAAAACTTCCAAGAGCTCCTGAAACATTTGGAATTCTAGAACAAAGAGTTGGAAGCTCGAGAACAATTGTAAAGTGTCTTGATGGAAAAACTCGTAATTGCAGAATCCCAGGCAGATTAAAAAGAAAACTTTGGGTGCGTGAAGGAGATATTGTGATTGTTGAACCGTGGGAATACGGGGGAGACGAAAAAGGGGACATTATTTTTAAATATAGACCAGCTCAGGCAGCTTTCTTAAGAAGAAATGGTCATCTTAACCAGCTTGAAGATATTGATGAGTTCTAAAGATTTTTATATTATTAATTCTAAAAACAGTATATGGAAAGTTTGATTGTTTATATCGCGTTGTTCTTTATTACAATAATTGGTAATATATTTGGAACATTGATTGGTGGGATTGGACTAATAGTAACTTCAAGCATGCTTATATTTGGCGTTGATCCACTAATCGCTCTTGGAAGCAGAAGAATCTCTGCTCTTGGAACGCCAATCGGCAAGATTTATCACTTCCATAAAGAAAAAAAGATTGATTACAGTATTGTTTGGTTCCTTCTTGGATTTGCAATGGTCGGTACAGTACTAGGGTATGTGTTTGTGAATAATGTAAATAAAGAATTGATCAAGAAAATTGTTGGTGTTGTAATGTTGCTTACAGTGTTGGTGATTTACAATGATAAAAAAGAATGGGTTAAAAAATTTAAGAAAAAAGGATTTGAGTACAGGAAAATTATTGGACCGATTGGAGCAATAATGGCGGCATTTATTGGTGTTACAACTGGTGGCGCTGGTGGAACAATCCTTGCTTATGTTTTGATCTTGTCGTATGGAAAAACTATATTGGAAGCATCAGGAACAATAGAAGTGGTTTTGAGTATAGCTTACCTGATTTCAATTGTACTGTTCATTATTTCTGGAAATTTTGATATTATCTTGGTACTCGTCATGTTCTTTGCAAGCATTATTGGTGCATGGATTGGAGCCAAGTTCTATTTATCTAGAAGTGAAAAAGTTGTAAAGATATTTTTTGTAATAATAATTGGAATACTTGCAATAAGAATGATATTTTTCTAAAATTTAAAAAAAAATAAAATTAAATCTGATCTAATAATTCTGCTGCAGCGCTCATTGCATAATCTTTTTGCTGTTCAAACTGCGCCTGATATGCTTCTGGATTATCTCCAACTAATGGAACTTGTCCTCCTGACATCTCGTAGACTCTTGCCTTGAGCCCCATAAATCTTGCCTTTGATGCTTCAAGACACATTGCAATGTGAGCTTTATTGTATTCACCAATATTTCCTGCTTCTTCAAGCGCACCATAAAGACGGTCTGCGACTTCTGCCTGTCGTGCTCCGATGGCACTGCTTGCAACTGCAACCAGGTCTGCACCGCCTGACTCAAGTGCTGCGTCCAAATCTTTGTTAGCAAGAGCAGGGTTAACAATCAGATTCACATATGTACTTATTTCCTCTTCAGTAGACAAAGGTCCAATAAGTCCCATATCATAAATGGATCTCATCCTAGCATATCCATCTTCTAATGATTCCCCATCAAACAACATTGTTTCTGCTCCTGGATTTACTGGATAGAATACTGAATCTAAAACTGCTGCCTCAAAAAATGCTTGTCGGACAACGTCACCATCTTGTTCTAGCGCTCTATGCCAAGAGCCTGGCAGCAATGAAGTGTTAAAATAATCCTGATCAACAACAAGACCAACATGTGTTCCCATAAACCTGCCTGATCCCGGTCTGATTCCGTTTGCAAGTGTTTCGCCATCTCTTAAAGGAGACATTAGTGTAGCTAATCCCTCAGGAAAGGAGTGTTTCATAGCTGTGCTCCATCCGTAATCTGGGAAATTTAATTCGGACCATACACCTGCGCCGATTATACCATGCGGGTGGATATCTCCTTCTTGTCTTCTGACACCATGACCAATATGTCCACCCAGTGCAAACATTGCTGCCTCATGTGGATTAACAATATCCTCAGAATGCAGTTCGTTAATATGTTCTGCAATATCATATGCTACCCGGGCACTTAAAAGCGATTGCTCAAGCCTGAACTTATTAGCCTGATCTTCACGTCTCTGTGATTTTCCTGCTAAGAAAGCTGTAACAGTGTACAAAGCCTCTCCTAATTCAGGAACGTTCGGAGAAAGTGAATGTGTATTAATTGGAACAAAATTATCTGGTACTTGTACAGTATTTTTCATAAATGTCTCACCTTCATAAATTGTCACTCATTTTGGGGGATTAATTGGAAAAAGTATTTAAATATAGCCCCTTTCTCAAGACTTATTTATAAGGGGGGAGTATTATGCGAAAGAAAACTAGACAAATCAAAGTAGGAGACGTGCTTATTGGTGGAGATGCACCAGTTTCAATACAGAGTATGTGTAACACATTTACTCATGATGTAGAAGCAACAGTTGCTCAGATAAAAGAGTTGGAAGCTGCAGGATGCGAAATCATAAGGGTTACTGTACCAGATGTTAGAGCTGCAGAAGCGTTACCAGAAATTAGAAAACAGATAAAGATTCCATTAGTTGCTGATATTCATTTTGATCATAAATTAGCTATCATGAGTGCACCTCATGTTGATAAATTAAGAATTAATCCTGGAAATATTGGTTCAAAAGAAAAAGTGCAAGAAGTTGTCGATGCATGCAAGAAATATGGAATACCAATTAGGATTGGTGTCAATGCAGGTTCACTTGAAAAAGATCTTGTAGAAAAATATGGAAGATCAAGCGAAGCTATGATTGAATCTGGAATGAGACATATCAAAATCCTTGAAGAACTTGACTTTTATGACATTGCAATATCACTAAAGGCATCAACTGTTAATGAAACACTTGATGTTTATGAAAAAATCTCAGAAAAAATAGATTATCCACTTCATGTTGGAGTAACTGAAGCTGGAACAGCATTTGCTGGAACAATCAAATCTTCAATAGGGATTGGTGCGCTTCTTGCAAAAGGAATTGGTGATACAATTAGAGTTTCTTTAACAGATAACCCTGTCGAAGAAATAAAAGTTGGCATTGAAATTTTAAAAGCTCTTAATCTAAGAGAAGGAAGAACAATGATATCCTGTCCAACATGTGGAAGGACAGAAATTGATCTAATAGGTCTTGCTAAAGAAGTTGAAATAAAAACTGCGCACATAAAAAAACCAATAACTATTGCAGTCATGGGTTGCGTTGTTAACGGACCTGGAGAAGCGTCACACGCTGACTATGGTGTTGCTGGCGGAAAAGGATGCGGACTTCTTTTTAAGAATGGAGAGACTGTAAAAAAGGTTGACGAGAAAGAAATTGTACCAGAATTGCTTAAAATGCTAGAAGAGGACGGAATATAAAAAACATGATTCTTGAAAAAATAAAGTCTCCAAAGGATTTGAAAAAAGTCAACAAGAAAGATTTACCTCAGCTTGCTTTAGAAGTAAAAGAAAGAATTCTTGATGTTGTTTCAAAAAACGGTGGACATCTTGCATCAAACCTTGGTGTGATAGATCTGACAATTGCTCTTCATTATGTATATGACTCACCAAAAGATAAAATTGTGTGGGATGTTGGGCATCAGTGCTATGCTCATAAACTTCTAACTGGTAGACAAAAAGAGTTTGAGAATATCAGAAAAGAAGGTGGAATCCCGGGTTTTACAAATAGGTTTGAAAGTGAACATGATCCGTTTGGTGCGGGTCACGCAAGTACATCAATTTCTGCTGCACTTGGCATGGCTTGTTCTGAAGACATAAAAGGTAGTGATGGAAAAGCTGTTGCAATAATCGGAGACGGTGCACTTACTGGCGGAATGGCCCTTGAGGGACTTAATAACGCAGGATATCTTCAAAAAGATATTCTTGTAATCCTTAACGATAACCGAATGTCAATAAGTGATAATGTTGGTGCTCTTTCAGAGACAACAAAAAGAATCAAAAATACAAAAGCGTACAAGGAAGTTAAAAATGATTATCATCAAATTGAAAAAATGTGCCCTGCTTCTAAGAAAAAATATTTAGAGAATCTAAAAAAACATTTGTATTCGCTTTTTACTCCCGAAGTTGTGTTTACAAAATTAGGATTTGATTATACTGGTCCAATTGATGGACACAATATTTTAAAATTAATTAAGACGCTTGAGACCCTTAAGAAGAAAAAAGGTCCGAAGATGCTTCATATAATTACTAAGAAGGGAAAAGGATACAAACATGCTGAAGACGATTCAAAATCGTTTCATGGAGTAAGTTGTTTTAATCTTAGAACCGGGAAAGGAAGCAAGAAAAAGTGTGAATTAAAAACTTATTCAGATAGTGTTGGAGATATTCTTGTAAAACTCGGAGAGAAAGATAAAAGAATTGTGACCATTAGCGCAGCAATGGCTAAAGGTTGCGGGCTTGAACCATTTCAAAATAAATTTCCAGACAGATTCTTTGATGTTGGAATTGCAGAACAACATGCGGTAACTTTTGCTGCAGGTCTTGCGAGTCAAGGGATGATTCCTTATGTCGCGCTTTATTCGACATTTTTACAAAGAGCTTATGATCAAGTACTACATGATATTGCTTTGCAGAAATTACCTGTAATAATCGGTGTGGACAGAGCGGGTATATGTGGGGCAGATGGCGCAACACATAATGGGCAATTTGATATAAGCTTCTTAGCATCTATTCCTAATTTGATTATCTGTGCACCAAAAGATGAAAATGAAGTTCAAGATTTAATTTATTCAGCAATAAAGTACAAGTTGCCAGTTGCAATAAGATATCCAAGGGGATATGGACCTGGCGTTTGTATAGAAGAAAAGAAAAACTTTATTCCTATTGGAAAATCTGAGATACTCAAGAAAGGAAAAGATATAGTTATTATTGGTTACGGAAGCACTGTAGATCTGGCAATGTGCGCTGCTACTGAACTTGAGGATTATGGGATTAAGGCGACTGTAATTAATGCAAGATTCGCAAAGCCAATTGATGAAAATATGATTAAATATGCAAAAAAAATCGGCAAAGTTGTTGTAGTTGAAGAAAATACTTTCATTGGTGGGCTTGGATCAATGATAAGACAAAAATTGAATAATAGTGGTACTTATTTTGCAAATGTTGCACTTCCTGATAAATTTGTCGAGCATGGAGATGCAAAAGTTATGCGTGATAAAAACGGAGTATCTATCAAAAACATTGTTAAAGCTTGTAAAAAATTGTATAAAAAATGAAAAAACTTTCTATATTGGGATCAAGCGGTTCAATTGGAACGCAGACGCTTGATGTGGTATCAAGATACCCTGACAAGTTTAAAGTAGTTGGACTTTCAGTCAATAGAAATATTGATTTACTTAGAAAACAGATTGCTAAATATAATCCTAAAATTGTCTCTGTTGGAAGGGAAGAAGATGCTAAATCACTTAGAATGGAATACGACATTCCTGTTTATTCTGGCATTGAAGGATTAAGTAAAGTTGCATGTCATCCATTTTGTGACACTGTTGTTACTGCCATTGTCGGAAGCGCGGGATTAAAACCAACAATAGATGCAATACGTGCAAAGAAAAATATCGCGATTGCAAATAAGGAAACGCTTGTTGTTGCAGGAACTCAAATAATGTGTGAAGCAGATTTAAATGGAGTTTCAATAATGCCAATAGATTCTGAACATAGTGCTATATATCAATCTCTTAAAGGCGAAATGAAAAAACATGTAAAAAGTATAGTTATAACTTGCTCTGGTGGAAGTTTTATTGGAAAAAAAGAAGATGATCTAAAAGACGTATCTGTTACACAAGCACTTGATCATCCTACGTGGAACATGGGTGGGAAAATTACAATTGATTCTGCAACGCTCATGAATAAAGGTTTTGAAGTAATTGAAGCACATCATTTGTATAATATTCCGTATGAACGAATTGA
>CAZYEG010000027.1:0-9577 GCA_964646365.1 uncultured Methanosarcinales archaeon | reverse complement strand
AAGCGCGTGGCGAGGAAGTTGTGATGGAAAGTATTCTCACATCTTTGCAATTAGTGCAAGAAATCTTGTTGAGTTGAATAAAACTATTAGAGATATTAATAATAAATTTTGGAAATATTTTCTAGATGTTACAATAATTCCAATTGTGTATGCAAGATATTATTATCGTGATTATCTAATTGGTGACTCTGGTACGACGGAAAGGGAGATCTTATGGGGTGGTGATGAAACAGCTGTAGATCTGGATGATGTTGATATTGAAATACTCGATAAGTTGTCTGTTAATTCTAGAGTAAGTGCAGTGGAAATTGCAGGACAGCTCAATGTTTCTTCAGATTCAGTTCTAAAGAGGATAAAAAATCTTCAAGATAAAGGTGTAATTGAACATTACATGCTTTGGTCAAATGTAAATCTTTTGAAAGGTGTATACTATAAAGTTCTAGTTTCGCTTAATAATCTTAACGATGAGACTGAAAGAAAAATTGATGCGTATTGTCTTCAAAATCCAAATATTGTTTTTGAAATTAAAGTACTTGGCGCATGGCAACTTGAAATGGATATTGAGGTGGAGAATATTAAGGAATTACGTGTAATCGTCAGGGATTTTATTAATATGTTTCCAGACAATGTGTCAGACTATAGTGTGTTAAATATTTATGAAGAACATAAGTACAGGTTTTTTAGTAAAGAGCTTTTTCTTAAGTAAATCTTTTAAATGGTTTAATGTTTTGTTATGATATGGTAAAATACTGTCTTGGACTTGAATCAACTGCTCATACATTTGGAGCATCTGTAGTAGATTTTGAAGGGAATGTGCTTTCAAATGTAAAGAAAACGTTTTCTACTGAAACAGGTGGCATTATTCCAAATAAAGCTGCGAATCATCATGTTGATAATAGTGATCTTATAGTTGGTGAGGCTTTGTCTAAAGCAAATAAAAAGATGAAAGATATATCTTTAGTTTCTTTTTCACAGTCACCTGGGATGGGACACTGTCTTAGAATTGGTGCGATGGTTGCAAGAAGTATTGCAAGCATCTATGAAATTCCTCTTATAGGTGTCAATCACTGTATTGCGCACCTCGAGATAGGTCGTCTGATTAGTAAAGCGAAGGATCCAGTTCTTCTTTATGTGTCTGGCGCGAATACACAAGTTATTGCTTATGAGGGAAATAAGTATAGAATTTTTGGAGAGACTTTAGATATTGGTATTGGAAACTTTTTGGACACATTTGCAAGAGAAATGGGTTATGGTTTTCCAGGTGGTCCTAAAGTTTATGAACTTTCTTTGAAAAGTAAAAATTATATTGAGCTTCC
This sequence comes from uncultured Methanosarcinales archaeon, assembly GCA_964646365.1. Lineage (GTDB taxonomy): Archaea > Nanobdellota > Nanobdellia > Woesearchaeales > CAZYEG01 > CAZYEG01. The sequence continues at coordinate 8,261 of CAZYEG010000027.1, read as the reverse complement.
TTATGTTGTTAAAGGAATGGATGTCTCTTTTGGAGGAATCTTGACGAATCTTAAACAGAAGATTAAGTCAGGTGACTATTCTAATGAGGATCTTTGTTATTCTGCTCAAGAAACAGTTTTTGCAATGATGGTTGAGGTTGCTGAAAGAGCTCTTGCACATTGTGATAAGAAGGAACTTTTGCTTGGTGGTGGAGTAGCGTGCAATAAACGTCTTTTTAAGATGTGTACGAAGATGTGTGAGGCCCGTGGAGCGAAAGCGTATACGCTTGAACCACAATATCTAATTGATAATGCTGCAATGATTGGCTGGCTTGGAGTGCTGATGTTTAAAGCAGGGAATGAGACGAAGATTTCTGAAGCTGTAATCAAGCCGTACGAAAGAACTGATGATGTTTTGGTTAATTGGCGTTAAGGATTGGGTTTTACAACTGGAATAACTTTATCTCTCATAACTTTTAATTCATCTGTTTTGGCATCTTTAAATTCATCGTCAAGTAGATCTGTTGCACGTTGTCTACGATCTTCATCAATCATAGTAAAAGGTATGCAATCTTCATGACCATGTTTGGGTTTTAGTTCAACAATTTCGCTTATAGTTCTATGCGGGTGTCCGTGATCAACTTTTGTGTTTCGTGTAAATTTGTCTGGGATTACACCAACTACCATTTCACCATATCCCTCTATGTGGATAGTACAAACTGCTCTTTTCATTCCTCCGTGTCCATGAGTGCCAAAGTGGACGTGATTGACTTTTAGTCCAAGTTCGTCTGCAGCTTCAAGAGTTAAATGTCTTAGTCTTAATGCAGGATCTGAATGAAAAAATTGATTACAGAAAGCAGATATTTCCACCTCTTCAGGTGAAGGTTTTTCCTCTTGATGAAATACTCCCATATTAGAAATACTGTAATTAATATTATTTATAACTTTCTGAGTTTGTTTATAATCATCTCTTCAGCTTCTTCGAATTCTTTTTTAGCAGTAGGTATTTGTGGATTTTCATTACCTTCAACAAAAATCCCATTTATAATAAGATCATTTTCAATTTTCATAACGACACGTATGCCCCATCTCAAAACCACATGGCCATGTTTATCTAAAACACATTCTTCTCTTCCAAAAATAATTGTGATGCTACCGTATCTTTTACTATTTATCATTAAACTGCTATACCCTCTCCTAATAGTTTTTACTTTAATATCTTTCTCAGAAAAAATATGTTTCTGCTTTGGACATTTTAAAATTATATTATTCTTTAAATCTTTCATGAATTTTCCATATTCCTTGGCAAGTATATCTTCCCAAACTTTCATATTTTTAATAAAGAAATCCATCTGTTCCGTAGAAAGTTGTTTTCTTGCTAGTTTTTCATCATCAGTGATATACATAATTAAAAAAATAGAATTAATATTATTTATAACTTTCTAAGTCGTTTAAGAATCTCTGTACTGTTTTTGGCAGATGTTCAACTTGTGTTGATATGATTTTTGCGGCTTCCTCTAATATATCACCATCAGATTCTTCTGTAGACTTAAGTGTTAAGTCTGGCATTTCTTTCTTTTTCTTCTTGGCTTTTTTTGCTTTTTTCCAAAGTAAGAAAAGTTCTTCTACTCTTGCAGGTATCTGTTTTGCAGAGACTCCAAGAATCTTTGTCAGCTCGTTTACAATGTCATCATTTTTTCCTGCAATGTTATCGTGAGATTTGCCGGAGACAAATTCTATTCTTACAATACCGTCAGATATCTTTGTAGATTTGAGGATCTTGATTGTTCCTGTTTCTGATGTGTTGTTTAGATGTGTTCCTGCGCAGCATTCGACATCAACATCAGGGATTTCGACAATTCTTAATTCGTTTCCGGGGATTGCTCCGCCTTGGTAGATGTTCATCCCAAAACGATTTTCTGCCTCTCTTCTACTCATGAATGATTTTGTAATATCGATATTTTTTGAAACTATTTTGTTTGCTTCTTCTTCAATTTTTTTAGTATCTGTATCAGTTAATGCTTTGTAGTGTGTAATATCAAGATGTGCTTTGTCTAAAACTTTTTTTGCACCAGCTTGATTGACATGTGAGCCAAGAATAGTTCTTGCTGCAGCGTTAACGATGTGTGCTGCGGTATGAAGTTGTGCAAGTTGTGTTCTTCTATCTAAGTCTACAATCCCTTCTACGAATTCACCTTCAATGAGGTCGTTTTCTGGAACGATGTGGATAATTATGTTGTCCTGTTTAATGACATTCATAACATCTTTGCCATTTAATGTTCCTTTGTCATGCAACTGTCCGCCGGATGTTGGATAAAAAGCTGATTGTTCAAGTATTACATAGTCGTCTTTTGAAAGAAGTATTTTTGAAGAGAATTTTCCTGTTTTGTAATCGTCATAATAAAGTGCTTTTGTTTTTGGTATGTCTGAGAGGTCGATTGGAACTTCTTTTTTTGTTGCGTGGATCTGTTCTACTTTGTCGTGTCTTTCAGATATCATTGCGTAGAAGTTGTCAGGTATTTTTACACCTTTGATTTCTTCTTTTATGATGTCTGGAGAGATTCCATGTGAATCGTAAAGTTCAACAAGATCTTTTTCTGTGATTTCTTTTTCTTTGTATTTTTCAAGTATGTTTTTAGCTTTCTTTTTGGTTGCTTGATATTTCTCTTCTTCGTTTTTGAAAATATCTTCAACTTCTCCAAGTTTTGTTGAAAGTTCTGGGAAAAGATCAATTAACTCTTTTGCGTGTAATTTGCAGATGTCAATTAATTTTATGTCCCAGTTAAATTCGTCAATGAATGCGAGACATCTTCTGAGTATTGCTCTAAGGTTGTATCCTCCACCAGTATTTGATGGCAAAGCACCGTCAGTAAGTGCAACTAGAAGTGTTCTAGTATGTTCAGCGATAGAATAGAGACCAACATTTGGCCATATTTTTGCTTTGAGATCTTTAACGGATAGGTCAAGTTCTTTTGCAACTTTTTTCCACTCTTTGTTTATGTCTTCTGTTTCATCAACATTAAGATAAGCAGAGTATTTTGAGAATTTTTTGTAAAGGTCGTGATCAATTTCCACCTTGGTTATTTTTCTAAGTTCTTTTAGTACAGCAGGGAATGTTGCCTCGTACATGTTGGATGTTCCTTGTGAGAACCATGCGACACGTTCCATTCCAAGTCCCATATCGAGAACTTTTAGTTTGAGTGGTTTAGGTCCAGCAGGTGTTTGTTCAAACATTGTGTAAACTTGGTTGAATAGTTCGATTCCTCTTGAAAAGAATTCCATACAAGGACCAAATGAACCACCGCCAGCCCAAGCATCTTCATGTACAGTCAATTCGGATTTTTCAAGACCAACACCTTTTATTAGGAAATTGTATATGTCCATGAAAAGTTGCTCCTGGTCCCATTCTTCTTCTGAAACGAAAGCGTGTTGTCCGATCATGACAAATCCGGTACAGTGAGAACCTGTGATACCAACGTTGTCAATATCTGAGAATCTTAGTGAGAACTGTGGAATTACAAGTTTTTTTGCAGGTGGATCGACTTCTCCAGTAACGACGTAAGGTTGAAACGCTGCAATTGATGCCATAACAAAGTCTGTTGTTGGATTCCATCTAGCAACAACTGGATATCTAGGTACGTCAGTGTAACCGAGTGGTTTAAACATCTTAACAATCTTTTTCCAAACTTGAACATATGAAAGTGAATTCTTTGCAGGTGTTCCCTCTGCAATGTCAAAGCCGCCAGAACAAGATGCGTCTCCGCAGACAATTCTATCTTTATCAATGTTCCAAAAGAATTTTTTACAACAATCACACTGTTTTCTAATGAATCCTTCATTTTCTAGTGCTTTTGTAGGATAAAACTTCTCTGGCTCTTTTGAAGCAACTTTCTTGAATTCTTTCTTTTGTTCTTTGTCTGTAAGCATATTTATCACATTATTTAGTTTTTATTTATATTTCTTTAGATATTCTTGCATAATATTCATAGCCTTTTTAATTTCTTTGATGTCTGTAGCGTAAGATAGACGTATTCTTTCATTGTCTCCGAACCATTCTCCAAGGTATGTTATCAGGTTGTGGTTTTTGTAGAGTTCCCAAACAGTTTCTCTTGGATTTGGCACTTTTGGAAATACGTAGAATGCACCTTCTGGTTTCCATACGTCTAAACCCATGTCTATTAATCGTTTATAGATGTAATCTCTTCTTTCTTTCCATATCTTTTTTTGTTCTTCTATGTATGACTTTGGTGTTTTTGTTGCAATTAAAGCCATGTCTTGTCCAACAAGATTGGTATTCATTGAAGAATGTGTCTTGATCTCAATACACCTATTGACAATTTTTTTATCTTTACTCCAAAGATAACCTACTCTGAGTCCACACATGCAGTATGTCTTTGAAAAAGAGTTGACGGTGATGACTTGATTGCCATTCAAAAGATAGTTTTCTCTTTCGTAGATGAGATCCTTGTAGACTTCATCAGAAATCACGTATATTCCATGTTTTTTTGTGATTTTTTCAATCTCTTTTAGTGTGTTTACAGATTCGAGGCGGCCTGTCGGGTTGGATGGAGAATTTAGAAGAATCACTTTGCATCCTACAATTTTCTTTTTTAGGTCGCTTAATACAAATTGACCTTCCTTCATATCCGTGAAAACAGGTGTCATTCCTGCATTCTTGATTAGATGTGGATATGAATAATAGTAAGGTCTTCCGAGTAGCACTTTTCCTTTGCCAATAGATCTAAAAATTAGATCTAGTGCTTCAGATGCTCCGTTTGTTATGATAAAATCTCCGGGAGCAGACTCGGGATACTCTTTTGAAAGTTCTTTTCGTAATTCTAATTCTCCCTGTATCAGGCCGTATCTAAGATCTTTTCTGATATCTATAGATTCGATTACTTCTTTTGGTGGTGGTAAATCAGGTTGACCTGAGCCAAGGCTGATGCATCCTTTTCCTTGTTTTCCGATAAATATTGATGGACTTGTAAGATTCATTTTTGTATACCTCATATGTATTTGTTGTAAGATGAAAATTAAAACTAGATAAATGAAAGAAGTCTATCCCGCTATTGCGGTTGAGTCACCTAGTATGATATACATAATGCTTAGAAAGTTGTTTGTAATATAAAAAGTTTTTCTAAATGTTGATAATTTTTCCAGTTGGGCCAGGATTAATTACGGATGTGCCTTTAATATTATCTTCTCTTCCAGCGTTTTCGTGGAGATGTCCACAAATTGCTAATTGAAGTTTTGTATTTTCTATGAATCTGCTGTATGATTTGTTTCCTACATGGTCGCTTGAAATGAGGTCGAGATTTGTTTTGTATGGTGGTCCGTGGAGAACAAGAACTGCTTTGTCTCCATCTTTTATGTCTTTTTTAAACATCTTTGAGGTTTCTTCGAAATCTCTGTCTTTTCTTGAGAATCCTCCACCACCAAAACCAAAAAAGATAGTGTCTTCTACTCTGAATGAACTTTTATGTAAAAATATGATATTTTTATACATTGAGGAAAGCGTGTATAATATCTCTTCTGATTCATGATTACCAGGAATCATGAGTACCGGTTTTTTAAATTTTGCATAGAACTCTAATTCTTCTTTTAGATTGTTTTCAAAAATTGAGATATCGCCAGCACAAACTAATAAATCAGGATCGTGATTGATAATTTTTTGTTTAATTTTTTCTTTCGCACTCTGATTGGAATGTACGTCAACAAATGTAAGTATCTTCATATGCTGTTGAGATAGTTTTCTGTTTAAAAAGTTTTAGGTTGATTCTAAAAATGGAATAATTTTTAAACTCATTTCTTTTTCTTTAGTGATATGGACATTAAAGACGCTATAAGGAAGTATGCACTTGAAAATGCGATTAAGTTTGGTGGGAAAGCAAACCCGGGTAATCTTGTAGGAAAAGTGCTTGGAGATTTTCCAGATTATAGGTCAAAAATAAAAGAAATAATGCCAGATATTCAATCAGTTGTAAAAGATGTGAATGCTCTTGGTCTTGATAGACAAAAAGAGGAGTTGCTTAAAATTGATCCAGATTTTTTTTCTAGTCAAAAAGAGCAAAAAGCAAAAAGAAAAGAAGGCAGGAAAGGATTGCCGGAGTTAAAAGGGGCAGAGATGGGAAAGGTCGTTACAAGAATTTCACCAGAACCATCAAAATATAATCATTTAGGTCATGGAGTAAGTTTTCTTCTGAATTATATGTATGCAATAAAGTATGAAGGAAAAAGTATACTTCGGTTTGAGGATACAAATCCAGAGAAATCTACGCAGGAATATGTTGAAGCAATGACAGAGGATGTCTTGAAATATCTTGATATTAAAGCAGATAAGACAGTTTTTGTTTCGGATAATATGGATAAATATTATGAGATGGCTGATAAGCTTGTTAATGAGGGCAAAGCTTACAGTTGTACGTGTAAAAGTGAAGATATTTCTAAAAATAGAAGAGAGATGAAAGAGTGTGAGTGCCGTTCTAGTGAAGATGTTCTTTCTAACTGGGAGAAGATGAAGAAGGGGGAGTTCGAAGAAGGCTCAATTACGCTTAGACTTAAGATAGATATGGCTCATAAGAATGCGGTTATGAGAGATCCGGTAATTTTTAGATTATGTTATTCTAAGCATTATAGGCAAGGTGATAAGTATAAGGTCTGGCCAATGTATGACTTTGAAAATGCAATTGAAGAGGGGCTTCTTGGTGTTACACATGTTCTTCGTTCAAATGAATTTGATTCAAGGATTGAGCTTCAAGATCATATTAGAGGACTTTTTGGTCTTCCGAATCCGGTTGTTAAACAATATGCACGTTTTAATGTTACAGGAGCAATCACAAAAGGAAGAGAAATTCGTGAGTTAATAGAGACTGGTGATTATATTGGTTGGGATGATCCTAGATTGGTGACACTTCGTGCTTTGAAAAGAAGAGGAATTGTAAAAGAGGCTTTTTATGAGCTTGCTAAAGTTATTGGCATGTCAAAGACCACATCTAATCTTGATTTTTCAGTGATTGCTGCGATTAATAGAAAGATTTTGGATGAGTCATCTGATAGATTGTTTTTTATGGATGATTATTCTGAGATTGTTGTGAAGGATTCGCCATCGCAGGAAATTGAACTTGACCTTCATCCGCATCATAGGAAAGGTGGAAGGAGATTTAATGTTAGTAGTAAGTTTTTTGTTTTGAATAAGGATCTTGATAAGATAAAAGACGGTGAACTGGTTCGTTTAATGGATTGTCTTAATTTCAGAAAGAAGGGGGACGAGTTTGTTTTTGATTCAACCGATGTTGAGACATATAAAAAAGAAGGCAAACAGATTATGCATTGGCTTCCCGTGGGAGAAACGGTAGGAGTTGAAGTGTTGATGCCTGATTGTACAGTAAAAAAAGGAATTATTGAGAAAAATATTTCTAAAGTAAAAGTAGGAGACGTTGTACAGTTTGAAAGAATGTTTTTTGCTAGATATGATTCTGAGAATAAGTTCTGGTTTAGTCATGAATAAGATTTCTAATCAGTAGCATTTATTACGAGGCAGGTCTTGGAATTTTAGAATTTTCCTGGTTGTTGTTATGTCTCTTTCGTTTAAATGTGTTAAGAATTTGTTTAGAACTTCTACTGTAGCGTATACATCTGCCATTGCACGATGTGCTTGTTTATTGATTATTCCATAATGTTCACATATCACTCCCAGTTTTTTGCTTGGTAGTTCATGTAATATTCTGTTTGCAAGTTTTCTGGTGCATAGTCGCTCATTTTCTAATTTATGTCCAATAAGCATTGCGTTATGTGATAAGAAGCTATAATCAAATGTTGCGTTATGCGCTACGAGAACTTGATCCCCTAGGAAGTTTAAGAATTTTGGAATAACATTGCTAATTGTTGGGGAATCTTTTACCATTTCATTGTTAATCCCTGTTAAATGGGTTATGAAAGAAGGTATTCGACATTCCGGATTTACAAGTGTCTGAAATTCGTTAATTATTTTGCCGTCTTTTACCTGACATGCTGCGATTTCTGTAATCTTATGTCTACTTTTAGAAAGTCCAGTTGTTTCGATATCGACCACACAAAATGTCATAGTAAAAATGTTCTTTGAACTTCTTTATATTTGTTGCCTTTTTAGTAACATTTAAATATAAGTATATTTAATAGTATATTAGTTTATAAAAAAATACGTAAAAAAATAAGTATAAATTTATGAAAAATGGTTGAACTGAGACGGAAAATATACAAAAGAGGATCTTCGTATGAAACTACGATTCCTATGCCACTTTTAT
>CAZYEG010000026.1:0-9579 GCA_964646365.1 uncultured Methanosarcinales archaeon | reverse complement strand
TTATTAGAACCACTTTGCATAGTTATATTAAATGAATTTATTTTTATTTTTTGAAAAAGACCCAACATATTCTTTTCATACCTTATAAGCCAGTTCGGATTAAGATCTGTTATATCAAAACTAATACCTGGAATTTCTTTACTAATTAACAATAATAATTTGGGAAAAGTCATCCCTATATCTACACCATATGCTCCACAATCATCAGAAACTAATGATAATGTTTTACCTGGAGAATAAACTTTTTTTATATCATTTATAATATCACCAACTGGCCTTGATTTTGTATTCCCACGCGCCTTCTTGATAACACAATAACTACAATTACCCATACACCCTCTACTTATTTCCACAAAAACTCTATTCTTAAAATATATTTCATCATATATTTTTTTAAATAACTTTTTTTTATTAAGAAAAATACTTAAAACTTTTTTTACAAAATAATTATATGTTTTAGAAATATCCCTATCTTGTAGCTTTATTGTTTTCTTCAATTTATTTGACAAATAGTCTTCCTTAACATCAGCAAACCTAACATCATTAAGAAAAATTTTATCTAACTCATTTAACTTTAGCGGAATTATGTTTTGAAGTTTCTTAGAAAATAAATCTGTATTAATTTTATTTAAACATCCTATAGAAATAACATTCTTACCAAGATATTTATTAAATATTTCAATGGTTTTTTTTTCATGTATATCATTAAACCCACATGTATTAACAATAACATAATCTGCATTTTTGTAATGTTTGACAATTTTATGCCCATTTTTTATTAAATAAAAATACACTCTACTTAATTCAATGACATTAGAATTACACGATTTATTAGAACTATCCATATATACACAATATTTATTTTTCATATTCATTTGTATCTCTCATAAATAATAATTTTGTCATTATTGGGATATGTAAAATTTAATATCCTAAAATCAGATTTAACATTGTTGCGATTGTAATATTTATTATACACTGCTGGTGATTTATTAACTTCATCTAGATAAAAAATAAGATACGATACATTATAATCATCATACAATTTAACAAACTCTGTATGAGATACATATGGCAAAGGAATCCATTTGCTCGATGCATAATAGGCAATATATGGAGAATATGATGTAATAACCCCATCATCCATTTGATTCATTTTAAGATAATTCCCAACTTCTTTTAACAATGTCTCCTCGTCTATATATTCATATGCGTCATTATAATTAATTGAGAATGCAATAATTACTAAAAATAAAATCACAAGCAAATTTAAATTCTTTATAAAACCAAATTTAACTACTATTTTTCTAAGAAACAAAATCGAATAAAATACTATAAGTGGCACTAAAGGGACAAGATATCTGTACGAATCTACTGATCGGATTATACCTATATATGAATGTACTAAAATGAAATAAAATAGAAGAAAATGGTATTTCTCGGACTTAACTCTCTTAAAAGATATACACACCCCACCAATAAATAATAAAAATATGATGAGTGAAGCTTGAAAAACTATTGTATTTATCATTCTAATAAATCTTACAAAAAAAAGATATAGAATTTTTGTGATTGTGTATTCATTAAGCGATGATGGATTATAATCTAAATGCTGTTCGGCAAATACTTCATCTATTTCATTAAAAGTGGGTGTTGCCATTTTTAAATAATCCCCACCATAAGGAATTATAGAATCATACGTAATTATATTGTAAATAAACCACGGTGATACAACTAAAAAAAGCACTAAAATGAAAATAATACATTTTTTGATTTTAAAATTAGTTTTATTTGTTTGGAAAAAAATATATAATAAAACTCCAAAAGATAAAAGCCCACCTTCAAGCGTTACAAGACATAAAATCCCAGACAAAATAGCTAAAATAATAACAAAAAAATCATTCTTATTTTTGTAAGTAGTAATTACCAGAAAAATAAGTATTGTTTCAAGAAGCACAACTAATGTTTCTTTCAAAACCATTGAAGAATATGCAATAAGTGAAAAATTCAAACAAAGTAATGTAGCACCTAATAATGCATACTTATAATCTATTTTTTTCTTAATTAAAATATAATATAATATAGGAACAAACATACTAATAGTAATATTAAACATCTTAGCAATAAAAAATATATTCTTCGAAAAAAAACGTAATAAAAATAATAAAATAGGATATAGAGGTGGCATAGGATAAGAAGAAGGTATTTCTTTGCTCAAAGGAAAAAACATTGAATAATCTGTTTGCAATCCATTACCACGAAATAAATTTTCTGCAACATCCAAATAGTAAATGGCATCCCAATCAACTACTTCGTTTTGATTAGCATAATGTATTCTTATTCCAAGTGATAAAATAAGCACTAAAACCAAAATAAAAATATCATACCCTCTATTAAACCCCATTATCACTAAAATAAATCCTCAACATTTATTAATATTTATTTACTACACTATCGTATAAGAAACTAGCACTCATCCTTAACCTTCTTCCTTCTCCTTACAGGTCTTGGAAACCAAAACATTGTAGCCGCCATAATACAAACATACCATTATTTCTTTATAAATGTTTGCCTATCAAACACTATTTTCTCTTACTAAGCTTCTCTAAAATATCCACCAAATCTCTTCTAAGAAAATGTATTTCAATAGCGCCAATCAAAATTGCTACTGCAATTGGAATTTGTGTTAAAAAAATGGACATTTCTGTTGACATCATAGTTCCCCTTTTATCGCTCTAAGCTTCTTTTTTGTATCGTATATATACCACAACCCCACCACACAAACAACAATATAAATTAAATGCGTCCAAATCAGTGCATCCGAGGTCATAAATTCCTTCTAAATATCATATAATTTAAAGTTTTTGATAATCAAAGATATTATCTTCAATTTCTTTAAACTTAAAAAAGTTAGAGCATGCACCACATTTGCTAAGTTTATTCTTCGAATAGTCTACTGGGAATACTTTGCGCCTAATCTGGTTCGCTCTATTTGAATTCCATACTTCTCTAAAACTAGTATTTAAGATATTTCCCATTAAATACTCCTCTGAATCTTTTTCCTCTATTTCAAATGTATGGCAACACGGATACACGTTACCAAAAGCATTTATTAATACAACATCACAAGATGCAAAACAACATGTTTTCCTATTCTGAAACAAGGATCTTGCCTGCATACCTTCAATAATATCCTCTTCACTTATTGAACCATCGTATAATCCTTCAAGATAACCCTTATTAGAATCTACAGCTTCACAAACCCTAGTATCATTGTAATTGCCATTTTTGTATTTCTCTAAAAACTGTTTCAATTTTTTAACAGATTCCTTATCCATCCTATCTTTAGTAGTCTCAATAAAATGACAGGTTATCTCATCAATACCCCAACCATCCAAAATCCCAACAATATTTTCAATATCTGCAACATTCTCCTTTTGGATTGTGATTTCATTAAGAATATTAGAGCTTGACTTCATTCTTTTCTTCATTTCCAATATCTTTAATATGTTCTCTACAATGCCATAAAATGCTCCTTTTCTACCGGATATTTTATCATGAATATTTGCCGTTGAACCATCAAAAGAAAAATTGATATCCCATCCATTCTCTAATACAAATTTAATTACTTCCTCATTGTACACTGCGGCATTTGTAGCAAGCACCGACCACATATTAAGACTTTTTATATGTTTTAATATATCAAGCAGATCTTCCCTCAGAACTGCCTCTCCCCCATACAAAACAATAACCTCTACTCCCACATCTTTAAGCTCAGAAATAAGAGATTTTACAAGAGTATTTGTCAAATCACCATGATCTAAATCTGACTCATGGTATTTATGCCAAGTGCCTTTGCCACACATCAAACACCGAAGATTACACTTGTTCGTCACTTCAATTATTGCCTCTTTAGGAAACATATCTTTTGGATTCTCACCTATATTAAACAACGATTCAGTATAATTGTAGTATTTTCTATACTCACTTGGCACTTCAGAAGCATTCTTTAAATTCATATGATTGAGTAATCAGATTATTTATATATAATTTATTATTATCAAGTATATATGGGGGTAAAATACTACGACTTTAAATCAATATATAGTAGATATTCCAACGCAATAAAAACAGAGCTAGATGTAATCTCAAACATTAGCGAAGATCCTGATTTTGAAGGATATCTAAAAAAATTTGAAAAAGATTTTGCTAATTTTGTTGGCACAAAATACGCCATTGGTGTATCTTCAGGAACTGCAGGACTACAATTCTCATTAATTGCTTCTGGAATAAAAGAAGGTGATGAAGTAATAACTACTTCTAATACATACATTGCCACTGCACTTGCCATAAGAAACATAGGAGCTATACCAATATTCATAGATATAAACCCACAGTCATTCAATATAGACACAAATCTAATAGAAGGGCGGATAACCACAAAAACTAAAGCAATCGTGCCTGTACATCTTTACGGACACCCCTGCAACATGAAAATAATATCCGAAATTGCTAAAAAACATAACCTACAAGTAATTGAAGATGCCTGCCAAGCACACGGAGCATCAATAGATAATCATAAAATTGGATCAATAGGAAATGCTGGATGTTTTAGCTTTTACACTTACAAAGTTATTGGAGGAATGGGTAATGGTGGCATCGTTACAACTAATTCGGAAGAGATATACAAAAAAATCAAATCTTTAAGAGACCCAGAATCCAATTGTAATCTAACACTACAAAGCAAACGTACGCCTTGCTACCTGGATTTTCCACAAATTGCAATGATAAAACAACAACTTGCAGACATTGATTGGATAATAAAGAAAAGAAACCAAAATGCAGATATCTACGATAAACTATTATCAGATGTAGATATAATTCTACTAAATAGACCAGAAAACACAAAACACAGTCTCCATTCATATGTCATTAGAACAAATAAAAGGAATGATCTGAAAAATTATCTTAAAAAAAATAGTATAGAAACTGAAATTGAATATCCTACACCAATACACAAAACAAACATATTCAAAACAACAAGCACTCTACCGATAACAGAAAAAATTTCTGATCAGATATTATCTTTGCCAATTCATGAACACCTCACCGATGATAAAATTGTATTTGTTGCTAACAAAATAAAAGAATTCTTCAACACTTAAACCTATTATCTATCTTAGATATAACAGAAATATTATGAAAACTAAGTATACAGCTATCACAAGCGGCAATATTTTTTCTTCTCCTAATAACAGATTTTTTAAAATTCTTATATTCCTCAGATTTCCAAATTTTAGAAAAATGCCGTTCTCGGACATTACCTATAATTATGCCATTTGCTCTTTCATGATTAAAACAAGGATAAACATTGCCTGCATTATCAATCATCGATATATCTGCACACGCAATACAGGAAAGATTATAGTAACTAATAATACTTTTTGAGACCTTACCTTCGTTTATATCCTCTATTGATATCTTACCATCTTTAACCAAATCAAAAAATAAAACATTATCAGGCATTGTGTTATCTTTAATAATTCCCAATAGTTTTGAGTAATCATCAGAATCGAAATTATTAACATTAAATGAAATCGGATCCAGAGATAAAGAATCAAATCCATTATTCTTCAAAAAATCATCCAGTTTCACTAGATCATCTAAATTTTCTTTTTGCAGTATAAAGCTCAGAATAAGTTTAGACGCACTCCCAGGTCTTTTCTCATTAAAACACCTAACAAACTTCATTGTTTTTTCAAATGCCCCATTTACACCACGAATGTTATCATGTATATCTGCATGGATACTATCAATAGAAACTACAACATTCATACCATTATTAACAATAAGATTAACGACTTTTTCATCGATCATTGTACCATTTGTAATTATGGTAACATCAATATCATGTAAAGACTCTAATATTTCATAAAGATCTTTGCGCAAAAACGGCTCACCACCTGAAATAGTAACTGACTTTACCCCCATACGACGAAAATCATTAAACACTCCATTCCATTCAACAAGATTAAGATCATTCATCACGCCATTTGGCACATCGCACATTTTACACTTCAAATTACATATCCTGGTAACCATTATCTCAACATCCATAGGTGACTCAGTGTTGTACTCCTCTAAATATTGCGTATATCGTTTGAAAGTACTTACCGGTATCTTTGAATAACTAAAAATTGACGGTTCCATTTTTATTCATATGAAAAAACATCCTCCCACAGCATTCTTTAAAAAAATAACATTGTTGACATTGATCAAGTTGCCTTATGTTTGTTGACCTATCGTGCTTCATATCAAAAAAATTCAAGCAAATTTTAGCATTATTTACTACTTTATTATATCCCCCCTCTTTAATCTCTTTTTTTTTATCAATAAAAAATTTATAATAATCTCTAAATTCAGTAATTTCTGGATCCTCAATAACTATTTCTTTATGATCAAGCTCTCCATCTTTACACTGAATCTTTTCAAGCACAGGCTTATCTGTAAACATCCTATAATACCAGTCGTATATATCTGGATGTAAAAATTTTTTATACATTATCTCTGCATTATACTTTTCACCGGATAGAACATCATATCCGGAGTTAGTTTCCTTATCATGTTCCTGATGAATCCCAAATGCATCTTTCAAATAAACAAAGTTAAATCCTTCTAAAAAACATTTAAAAGCTATCTCATCCCCCTCGTATGCCCAATAAACATAATCTTTACCAAAACCGCCAAATCTATCAAAATCTTTTTTTAGATATGATATATTTCCTTCATATGCAAGTTCCCAGGGGACAGGGTATTTAGAAATATCATTATTGCACATTCTAAAAAATGGCTCTCTAGGGTCATTCTCTTTAGAATTAAAACATGGACCAAAAACAACATTTTTTGAACCTTCATTATGAATGTTATAATGCATCTTCAATAAATCGAAAGATGCCTCAATATCAGAATCCAAAAATAACAATATTTTGCCATCTGCAAATTTCGCACCTAAGTTTCTAACTGGCCCTGCTCTATTAGATGCTTCAACAATATTACTTAATCTAGGCCAATAAAGATATTTCAAACAATATTTATATTTCATTTCTTTTAAAGAATTGCCAAGTCCATCATTTCCTCCATCATCAACAATAATAACTTCGTATTTATCAGAATCAAAATTCTGGTTATTTAGTGACTCAAGCGTGTTTAACAAAAGCTCTTTTCTGTTACTAACTGGAATTATAACAGAAATTTTTGGTTGGGTATTTTTTTGATTCAAAACAAAATCCACAAGAACATCATTAAATCCATTCAATAAATCAGGTGACTTCTTCCATTTGTACTCCATAAGATTTTCTATAATATTAACTCCTTTTTGCTCAGCAATGTCTCTGGCCTTTAAAATATATGGATGCAGCTTTTCTATCGTTGGATATTTATCATAAAACTCTTTCTCTTCACCTAAAACTGGCTCAGGAAAAATAAATTTTAAATTTTTACCTTTAGGTATATCCGAAACATATTTTGCTAACTGTTGATAATTATCTCGTCTAATAACTACTTCATAAACATCATCCGTGCCAACTATTCCCAACTCTTTCAAAACATCTACACTTGTGTCAAACTCTCTAGGAGTAATATTAAAATAGACATAATGAAATCTTTTGTAAGCAGCTCTAATATTTTTACTTAACAAAACAGAGTCAATTAAATCATACAAAAAACTCACCAAATACAATGTCCTATCAGGAATAAGTTTTGAAGCTACACCTTTATCATGTAAAATATCGTATATCTTATCACGATTATCCATAAGTATCCTTTTTATTTTCTTTCTATCATGTAAAACATCTAACCCAGTATCCCAACAATCTCCATCGCAAAGCAACTTGGGCTCACTCTCCATTTTATTTTCACAAACAAACATGCTTTTACAGTTAGTTATACATTCACATTTTTGACATCTTTGAACATTTCCAACAATAAAATCTTTGTTTATAAAACTCTTCGAAGATAAAGCCGCAATATCTCCACGAACTTCATCAGGGATACACGAAAAGAAATCATAGTGAATATCAATATTCACCTTATCATTAAATTCTGACAATATACTTATAATTTTCATAAAATAATCTACCTTGTTTTCATTAATACCTAACAGTGGACGTAAAATTACAACATCAAGATGATTTGCATGACAATCAACAACAAATTTTAATATTTGATCAAGATTTTTATAGTTGTCTTCATTAAGAATTAAATCAAAAGATATATTTCCTCCTTGTTTGCTTATATTTTTTACACCTAAAACAAATTGTTCATATCCTTCTTTAACATTTGTTATTTTATCATAATTATTATTAACTGAAAATATCTTAAAAACATAATCATTTACATAATTAATAATTTTTTTAGCGTATTTTTCATAAGAAAATATTCTACCATTTGTAATCAATGTGACTGGTATGGACTTTTTCTTCAAAAAAGAAAAAATATCAAAAATCTCTTTATTAAGCATGGGCTCCCCACCTGCAACATAAATTCTTTTAACATTTGTAAAATCCATTTTCTTAATTTCACTTAGAGAAATATTATTATCTGATTTTTTCTTTAAAACATTACAAAAACTGCAGTTATTGTTGCAGTTTTTACTAACGTATAACACCTTATTTTCATCATCATGCCCTGTTCTGAAATATGACCAAATATTATGGTCTACATCGCTTTTTTGTCTTAAAAGAATATTTTTATCAAGATATTTTTTATACATTACATCAACATGATATTTATGACCAATCTTCCATTTATGAGGATCTACATATTCTTTTGGATGTGACTGGTGCACACCAAAAGCAGCACGACTCAAGTTTATAATAGCATCACTTTGAAGCATTCTATAAGCCAGATCATCTCCCTCAAAACCCCAATAAATAAAATCTGAAGAAAAACCACCTGCAGAAATAAACTTCTTACGATTAAAAGAAATATTTCCTTCATGAGCCAATGTCCATGGAACAGAAAACTTCATAGGATCATCATCACATGTTCTAAAATACCCCTCACGAACATCATATCCCGTTGTCTCTAAAATACTTGGTCCAACTACAATATCCCTCTCAGTTGTGTGTGACTTATAATGCTCATGAAGCGCCTTGGGATTTGGAATAATATCAGAATCAAAAAATACTACAATATCTCCTTTTGCAAACTTTACTCCTAAATTTCTAACTGGTCCAACACGATTCATCGGTTCACCAGGAATAAATCTCTCCTTTCGGCCCCAGAACAAATACTTAAAGTTTACAGGAACATCCAGCTCTTTAATCATTCCGAGCGTATCATCTGCAGAGTCATCATCCACCACAATTATCTCATAATCAGAAAAATGCATTAGGATATGATTTAACTAAATCTAAAAATAAAGAGAAAGATTTATATAAAAAAATTATTAATCCTTCAATTTTTCCTATCAGTACTTTTTATAAAATACCATTTTTAGCTATTAGTTTTCAAATACCAAATTATTTTAAAGCTGCATTAATGAAATATAATACATTATCAAAAGTTATTGGGCAATTT
>CAZYEG010000025.1:0-9635 GCA_964646365.1 uncultured Methanosarcinales archaeon | reverse complement strand
ACTAGGGTTATGAGTACTGACTTGATTGTGAAAGTTTTAAGGGCGTATAGCTCTAAGATGTATATAGGGAATCTTGTTGATTTGCTTGATACGCATGGGATGAAGACTATTGTTAAGAGTATTGATAATCATTTGATTCCTTCTGAGTATTTTGAGAAGTATTCTGATGATGAATATTGTAAGGAGTTGTTTTCTAAGATTGGTGAGAAATATTGATTCTTGCGCAGATAGTTGGTTTTGTTGCGCTCTTTTTTTGTGTTGCACAGTATCAACATCCTAAAAGGGGCGGTATTTTAAGTTTGCAGATAATTGCTTTGCTTTTATGGTCTGCTCATTATTTTCTTATGTCTGCTCTTACTGCAGCGGTGCTTGCTGTAGTTGCTGCGATACGTCTTATGGTGTTTTATCATAGGGATGAAAAGAAGTGGGCTCAAACTAAGTTTTGGCCAGGACTGTTTATTTTATTATTTGTTGTTTTTGGGATTGTTAGTTGGCAGGCTTGGTATAGTGTCTTTCCTATAGTTGGGTTTATTGGTGGTACGATTGCCTATTGGATGATTAGTCCAAAACATATTCGTTTGCTAACTCTCTTGGTTCAAATCCCTTGGATAATATATGCGGTTATTATTGGTTCATACCCGGCATTTTTGAATGAGACGTTTGTTATTGTTTCTGTTTCGATAGGTATCTATCGGTTTGATTTTTAAAAAAAGGTTGTAGGGTCTAGTAAATTATCTGGTTTTTTATTGCCAAACCAATTGCCACCTAAATAATTTTTATCTGATGTGATAGGACTATCTGAATATAATTCAAAATGTAGCATGCTGGGGTTTTTATTTTTAAGTTTTTGAATATATTCCGGAGAGGTGTTGTTGATTTTTTTAGAATTAAGTACTAAACCAACCTTTCCGATTAGTTGATTTTCTTTAACATTGTCACCTTTTTTTGGAATAATAACACTCAATTCAGAGTACTTGCAGAAAGTTCCAGAGATATTTTTGATTATAATGTAGTATGTTTTATTCCAATAAGGAATCTTCTTGGGTGTAGTTGCTATGCCTATATCTATGACTATTCCTCTTTCAACTGTTACGACATCACTTCCTTTTGGGGCATAAAGATCTATTCCGCAGTGGAATCTATCCCCCCTATCCTCCCAAAATGATCCTGGTGAAGGTTTCTCTGGAATATTTTTTAATGTGATATTTTTAAGTGGCCAAATTCCCATAGTAATATTATAATTGGAATAATATAAAAAGTTAATTGTGATTTAGAAAGACCTTTTAAAAAAAGGTTGTAGGGTCATTTTTAATAAAACAATTAAATGATAAAAACAAAAAGTATTTATAGAATATTGCATTGTTTTTACTATTATAACTTGGAGGTAAAAAAAATGTCACTTAAATTTTTCCATCATAGATTATCTGAAGCATTAGAATTAGCAAACAGTGGAGATCCAAAAAAGATAGATAAGGGCAGGAAATTTCTTATGGAGCATGCTGCTTGTATTCTAGATGATGTTACGCGAGAAGAGAAAATTTTTACTGAATTGATTCATTTTGCTCGAAGGTACGAAGCACAGTTAAATAGGGCGGTAGATTCATATGCTAAGAACAAGATAGAAGATGGTAACAGCAGTGTTGTAGAAGCTGTTAAGGCAGGTAAAAAAATAGTACAGGCAGCTAGAATAGTAACTAAATTAAGTAAGGATGAGGAACTTAAGTCAATTTGATTTTTTGTTTTTCTCATTATTATATTTTATCTTTTTTCTCGATTAATATTTTGGGCAACATAGATTAAACGAAGTTCCTTACATAAAAAAAAGGTTGTAGGGTCATTTCTGACCCCACTAGAATTAGTCCTTTTACCTGGCAGCAAAAAGGTTTTAGAGGTGTTTTAGTTTTGGTTAAGATATACATTAAGATGAGTTCTTTATATATCTCACGCACACATGTCCAGTGTCCAGTGACTTGTCGTCAGTACATAGAAATAAGGTGTCCAGTGGTAAAGTTTATATCTATTGATTTAATACTATAATACATGACTGAAGAACGTAAATTTGATCGAATTAAAGGAATGGAAGAATTAGGCCTAAATGTTGGTGAATTAGAGGAATTTGAATATTCTAAAAAAGATGCAATGATTAAATATGCAAAATATTTAATTGATAAATTTGGTGGCTTGTTTGTGAGAACAGATTTTCCTAGACATAAAAAAGGGATAAACATGAACATGCCTTTAATACCTAATCCAACTATACAAGAATTTGAGAAATTTATTGATAAATATAAAGATTCAGTTACATATATTCTTCTTCAAAAAAGGGATGATGAACATGTAATATGGCATGGTCGATTTTGGTTAGATGAATCTAAAATATTATATGGAGAAGTTAATTTAACTGATAAGGGTATTAATATTAGAGCAGCATTGTCAAAAACAGAGAATTTGGAAAAGATTAGATGCGGACAAGGATCCTATGATGAGAGATTTATCAAAGTTAGAGGAGATATTATTAAAACAAGATTAGAACCTCATACTTATTTTGATGCATCATCATATCCTGAAAATGGTCGAGCTGTTATTTATTATAAGGATATATCCAAGAATCATTAATTCTGCCAGGAAAAAATTTGTTTAACATATATTAAAACGAAGTTTTATTTCTTACAAGCTAATGCTTAGCGAAGAAGTTGGTATTGTTAAGTGGGTTTATATTGCATGTGACTTGCAAAATATTGGGTAAAGTTGTCTGTTTCTAATGTGAATGATAAAACATCCCATATCAAGTGATGAGTTCTTTTTAGTCCCATCATATCGAGAAATTCATTTGCTTGTGTCATAAGTACAGAATTCCATACGCCGGGAACGGCTTGTGACCTAATTCCAGTGGCGTAATATTTACACATAGATGCAAATGCTCTATTCTCATCTCCTTCATCTAATGCGTTTGCCATGACTCCTAGATGAGCATTCATAATTTTTAGATAATCACCAATATAGGTGTGGTCAGGAAATCCATGTACTATTAAATCATCTTCTTCTGCATAATGAGTTGTTCCAAAAGCTCCATCGGCTTTTAGATTCTCTATAGATTCTGCGTCTGTGACGGCTCCTGGAATAAGGTGGTATGTTAAGAATTCACTTTTTGCTTTTTCTTGCCACTCTGTGAATGTTTTTGTTCCTCTTGTAAATTGGTCACCAGCTTCTATGGCAACATCATATACAAGTTCGAGAATAGTTGGGTCAAATCTATAATGGACTTCGTTGTCTTTTCGTAGTTGACCTGCATAATTTGCTGCTTTTATATCATCAGCTTGTCCGTGATATTCTCTTGTTCCGTCTTTTCCTGTGCACATTATTCTATGGCATTCTAGTATCCACTCTTCGAAGCCATTTTCTAATGTTGCCCTGAATTCTTCTGAAACTCTATCTGTATAACCCACTGACTCTCTTACAAACTCTGCGACTTCGACAACATTTTGGTAGTAGTCTGTATCAATTTCATCTATAGATGTTTGTTTAGGATTTCTTACTATTGTTTCCCATGGCAATTTGGCGTTTAACTGTTCTCTGAGTGTACTCATAGAGGACGTAAATGAAAATTCTTTTAAAAATGTGACTGGTTTTTACTTGGATAAAAAGAATGTTGCCCAAATCATTGCAATAAAGGTTGTTACTAAGAATATAATGATGAAAATTCTCATAATTTTGCTAAATAGTGGATGATCTTTTACTTCAAATTTTTTACTTTCATTAAATTTAGTTGGCTATGCTTGTCCGATATTGATTTCTACTTTTTTTTTAGGCATGTTAGTATTTTTATTTATTTATTATATAAATTTTCACAAACTAACAACATACAACGCATTCTTAGCCAAGAAGTTAGGATGAAACGTCCTCCTCTTCCCATCAGAATAGAACACTTTTTTCTTAATTTTAAATTTATTCTTCAAACATAACTTCTCAAAATCTTTTATAGTGAAGAAATGAATGTTTGGAGTGTTGTACCATTCATAAGGAAGATCTTTTGATTTTGGCATTCGACCTGTTAAAAATAATCCAAAACGAACTTTATAATGAGCAAAGTTCGGAAAAGTTACAACAACTTTTTTACCAATTCTTAGAGCTTCTCTTAAAACTTTGATTGGATAATGAACTGTTTGAAGAGAATTGCAAAGAACAACATAATCAAAAGAGTTTTTTGAATAGTTCTTTAGTCCTTCATCAATGTTGGATTGTATTACAGAGAGTCCTTTTTCAAGACATATCAATACTTTTTCTTCGTCAATATCAAGACCTAGACAGTTATCTAATCTTTCAATTAATTCACCTTCTCCGCAACCTAGATCAATTACTTTGCCGGAAACAATCTTTGATATTAATTTGTGATCAAATCTTTGCATTTTCTATGAACCCCTTAATTACTTTCATTATCTTTGGTTTGTTTAATAAGAATGCATCATGTCCTGAATCGTCCTTGATTTCTACAAACGATGTATTTATTCCAGATCTGACAAATTTGTTTACAATCTCTTTACAAGCATCTGTAGAGTAAAGCCAGTCAGAACTAATGGAAAGCACAAATGTTTTAAGTCCAGTGTTTTGGAAATTGTGTTTTGTAAGATCGAAATAATCAATAGCACGCGTAATGTAAAGGTAAGAGTTTGCATCAAATCTTTGAGTAAAAGAAAACCCTTGATGTTTTAGGTATGATTCTACTTGAAACTCTGTGTTTAAGTCGTATGAGAGTGCATTTTTACCTTGAAGTTTACGTCCAAACTTATCCCACATTGCTTCTTCAGAAAGGTAAGTGATGTGTGAAACCATTCTTGCTATTGAAAGACCGTGTTCTGGATTTCCTTTTTTCCATTTTGGATCTTTTGTAATAGCCTGTCTTCCAACTTCATGAAAAGCTATTGCTTGTGGTGGCTGCTTAAGAGATGTTGCAATAGGTATAGCAAGTTTTGCTCTTTCAGGATATGAAGCTACAAATTGAAGAACCTGCATGCCTCCCATGGAGCCTCCTACAACAGCATGTAGTTTTTCTATCTTAAGATGGTCAAGAAGTTTTGCTTGCACATTAACCATATCTTTGATTGTGATTATTGGGAAAGACGTTTTGTATTTTTTACCAGTTTCAGGATTTATTGATGCTGGTCCGGTTGTTCCTTTGCATCCACCAAGAACGTTTGCACAAATAATAAAGAACTTGTTTGTATCGATTGCTTTTCCTGGGCCGATGTAAAGATTCCACCAGCCAGCTTTTTTGTCAGACTTTTTGTGTTTGCCTGCAGCGTGTGCGTCACCAGATAGAGCATGCATTATAAGGATTGCATTCTTGCCATTATATTCTCCATATGTTTCATAAGCGACGGTAATATCTTTAAGAATTTTGCCACATTCAAGTTTATGCGTCCCTTTGAGTTTTACAGACTTGGTTCTAACTATCATCAATAAATGATATCGATTCTTCATTAATAAATGCTTTTGGTTAATTTATTCGTATGAGAATAATCCGTAAATCTTCCGACGATAAAATAATAATTATTTAAATAAGTTTTACTTATTTATCTATATGGCAAAACCAATTGAACCAACTCCAACTCTAAGAGGGAAGGATGCAGAACGATTTATTAGATATATGATTAAGGAGGAAAAGCATCCAGACCCTAAAAGGCTTAAACGTATTAGTGAAGCTATGAAAACTAAATTCAGGGTTGTCCTTGACGATCAAGAAATAGTGTTGTAGTATTTTTGTGTTCAATTAAATTCTTGTTTGGTATTACTCTAAAAATTCCGGAAGATTTTTAGTGATTATTTATTATATAGAAAACAAGCTACTTCTTTGTAATAATTCCATTATTAATTTCAACTATATCTCCGTCTTTTAAGATTCTGGTAGCGTCATGAGTGCCAACAATACAAGGAATGCCCAATTCTCTAGAGATGATTGCTGCATGACTACAAATGCCACCTTCATTGGTAATTATTGCAGATGCTTTATTCGCTAAAGGAACCATTGCTGGAGAAGTCATGGTAGTAACTAAAATTTCTCCTTTTTTGAATTTTATAATGTCTTTTTCTAAATGTTTTATGTCTTCAACATGAATTATTCTGACTTTCCCAGTAACTTTTCCCTTATTTGCAACAAGCCCTTTAAGATTTTTCTTAATTTTTTTTAATTTATTAAAATACTTTTCAGCTTCTTCTCCATAAAGATATTTCAACTTATTTTTGTTATAATGAACTATAGTGTATGACAGTCTATCGTTAATCTCATCTTCTGTTAATTTTTCTCCTTTTTCTAATAATTTTAAAGTATCTGTGAAATTATGAGATTTCATAAATGTTGAAAAATCTAAATTACTTTTCTTTGCAATTTCCATTAATAAATCTAAACATAGAGTCTCCGCGCCACTCCAAGCGTGTTTAATTTCTAAACGAGTAGTTGCTAAATCTTGTAAGAGTTTACATGAAAATTTTATTTCCGGATATTTTTTAAAAATCTCTTTTTGTTTAATTTTTAGATTTTGTTTATTAGCTAATATTTTTTTAACATCTATTTTTTCTCTATTATCAATCCTATTAACTAATAATTTCTTCATTTCTTTATATGTCCAGATATTACAGAAGTTTCCCGGATATTTTTTGATATGTTTTAGTAAATCTTTTTCTTTTTTTTCTAACTTACTAAAATCTATTATCTCTTGCTGAATTAAGTCTAATTTGATTGGTGTAGAGGCGATGATAAATTCATCATCATTTAGAACTTTTCTGATTTTATCTTCTAACAACTTTGTTGAGCTTGGATCTGATGCACGATATAGTTTTTGTACGTATATTATTTGTTTTCTGTATTCTTTAAATGAAACAAGTAATTCTTTTTTTTCTTTTTTAACGAATTCTAAAAAGTCTTTTTTACCTTTCTTTATTTGATAAATGATTTTTTTAGCGCTCTCTTCATTTAAGTAATGAATTCCATTATTATAACTTTTCTCAATAACGTCATCAGAAAAAAAAATAAAAGAAAAACCATTTTTATGTTCTCTTACAATATTATCCATTCCTTTAGTAATTGTAAATTTGTTCTTATCACTAAAATTTACAATCATAGCTTCTGCAATCATTGCAGATTGTTTTTGGCCCCACATGAATCTCATTGTAGCACCTCTATTGCAATTTTTCCAATATCTGAAACTACTTGATCTCTAAGGTCATATGCCATTGTTCTGTATTCTTGGTATGGTAAACCAAATGTATTGCTTATACCAAAGTTCTGTATGTCTGGTTGATAATTAGTTTCTTCATAAATACTTCTAACTTGTTTTTCATTTGATTCAGCTAAAGCTCTTGCCCATCTTACTCCTGGGTGTGCAATTGTTTGCTGTCCACCTTTTTTGATTGGTGTTTTTAGTTCTAGTTCTTCTGCAACCATTCTTCTAAATATGCCTTCTTCTTCTGTAAAAGCTGCTCTTGCTCTGCTTTCATAGGCTCTTAATAGTTTATATACTTCACCTTTTTCATCATATGAGGAAGTTGTCTTGTCTTTATCAGCTAATAAAACTTGAACATTTTTAGCTTCGTTTGCATCATAAAGACCGAGATGGTTGTTTCTATCTAATGCTCTTTCCAAAACCATATACTGAAGTTTCAAAGGAGGTTCTTTACCTTCCATCACTTCCCTATTGGTTCCAGATGATATTGCCAATATTTTGTCATCTAAACCTAATTCAGTTGTTTTATCTCTAGCAATTGCTTCTGCTAATGGTGATCTCCCAGAATTTCCTGTACACATTATATCATAAACTAATGCGTTTGTTGGGATGTCATCATATGTTACTTGTTTTCCACTTTCAATCATTTCGTTTATGTTCATTTTTATTTCACCTCTTTTTTTAATAACTGCTTAGTAGTAAACAATCAGGTTGGATATATTAATATTTGTGGTATACTCTTATACCATTACTTTATATACTTGTTAAATAATATAGGTAATATGGAGCTACCAGAGCTAAAAGAGTTGAATTTGACCCCTGGACAGATTAAGGTTTATCAAGCTGTATTAGAACTTGGTACAGCAGGTATACATAGTATTCAGGAGAAAACAGGCCTTGAAAGAAGGGCAATTTATGATATTATAAATAAACTCATTCAGAAGGGGTTTATCACTTATATTGATGAAAAAAAGGTGAGAAAATATCAGTGTACACATCCTCATAATTTACAAGAAGCAATTGAAGAGAAACAAAAAATTTTAGAAACATTACATAGTAAGATTCCAAAAATAACTGATGTATTTACTTTTTCAAAACCAGAAATTAGAGCAGAAGTATATCGTGGAAATGAATCTATGAAAGCTCTTCTTAATGAGGCTCTCAAACATGATGCAACTTATTGGATAGGTGGGAATAGCGGAGTTGAAACTTGTTCAGAAGAGATGCGATTATTTTTCAAACGATGGACAAAGAAAAGAGTAGAGTTAAAAAAACTCATGTATGATCTTGTCGATTATGGAACGCATCTTGAAGATTTTAAACCAGATGATATTGAGAATCATAAAAAACATTTATACAAATATTGTACATTGCCGGAAAATTTACAATCACCAATGGTTATGATTATGTTTGGGAATAAAGTTGTACAAGTTTTGTGGAGTAAACAATCATTTGCATTTGTTTTAGATTCTAAAGAGTTGAATGAAAGTTTTATGAAATATTTTCACTACTTTTGGGAAGACCCATGGTAATATTTACTATATAGAAAATAATCAAACTTAAAAAGTAATTCTTCTTAACAAAGAATATGTTTTCATTTGAAGTACAAAAGGTAGGAAAAAAACAAGAGCGTCTTGGGATAATAAAAACAGATAAAGGCAATATTGAAACACCTTACTTTGTTCCAGTTGGAACTCTTGCAACTGTAAGATCTTTAGACACATCCGATATAGAAATGATTGATGCCCAGTGTGCATTGGTCAATACTTATCATCTACATCTAAGACCGGGTGAAAAGTTACTCAAGAAGTTTGGCGGTGTCCATAAGTTCATGGACTTTGACAAGCCAGTGTTTTCTGATTCAGGTGGCTTTCAAGCATTCTCTCTTGGATATGGAATGGAACACAACATAAACAAACTTGGAAATATTTTTCCAGAAGGAAAAAGTACAGAAGAGAAAAAAGAAAAGTTTGCAACTATTGATGATAAAGGTGTTCACTTCCGTTCAATCTATGATGGAACAAAACATTTTATGGGACCAAAGGAGTCAATGGATATACAATCAGATATTGGTTCAGATATAATTTTTGCATTTGATGAATGTACGTCTCCTCTTCATGATCACGAGTATACAAAGAACGCTTTAGAGAGAACTCATAAGTGGGCGAAGTTGTCTTTGAAACATCATGATAAGAAACAGGCCCTTTATGGGATTATACAAGGGGGTTGGTTTGAAGATCTTCGTTTAGAGTCAACTAAATTCATAAACGAATTACCGTTTGACGGCATTGCAATTGGTGGTTCTTTAGGCAAATCAAAGAAAGACATGCATAAGATTCTTGACTGGGTAATACCCCTTCTTGACAATCGTCCAAGACATCTTCTTGGTATAGGAGATATTGATGACATCTTTGAATG
>CAZYEG010000024.1:0-9833 GCA_964646365.1 uncultured Methanosarcinales archaeon | reverse complement strand
TGCGTGATGAGAAACGGATGACACAGGAGCTTGATAATGAAGCAATAGGAAAGATATTGGATTTAGATATTGGGGGATTTTTGGAAGTAGTAAACGAAAACGATGCTACAATATGCGGTGCATTTCCAATTGGAATAATCCTAAAAGTTATGGAAGAGAAAGCAAAAGATGTCAAACTGTTGAAATATTATATGTCATCAGACGTAATACCTGATAAAGAGAACTTTGTAAGCTACGCAAGTATAGTATTTTATGGATAATTATTTAAATGTGAAATTCTAAGATCTTATTATGAACTATCTTAAGAAAGATACTAAAATTCTATGCACAATAGGCCCAGTCTCTGCGGACTCTCGTACACTTAAAAGAATGCATCAGGCAGGAATGAATGCTGCAAGGATTAATACTGCTCATGGAAGTATTGCTGAATATAAAAAAATCATTGCCAGTGTCAGAAGAGCTGCTGATATCCCTATAATTCTCGATATAAAAGGTCCAGACTTACGTGTTGTTTGTGAGAAAGATATTTCTTTAAAAAAAGGGGACGAAATCAAAGTCGGCAAGAAATGTAAAATTAATCTTAATTTTGATATTAAGGACAAAGTGAAAAAGGGTGATAAAATACTTATTCATGATGGGAAGTATTGTTTTAGAATAATTTCTAAAGGAAAGGACTCGTTTACGATGAAAGCCTGTGAAAATTGTATTATTTCTCCAAATAAAAATGCCAATCTACCAGGAAAGGTTCTTGGCCTTCCAATGCTTAGTAAGAAAGACTTACAATCAATAAATATGGCTAAAACTGAGAAGGTAGAATATATTGCACTTTCTTTTTGTAGATCTGTTGATGATGTTGAAAACCTTAGAAAAAAATTAAAAGGAAGCAGAATCAAAATCATCTCTAAAATTGAGAATCATGAAGGAATAGATAATATTGAAGAAATAATTAAATGTAGTGATGGTATTATGGTTGCAAGAGGGGATCTTGGCGTTGAGGTTGCACAAGAAGAAGTGCCAATCTTGCAAAAAAAGATAATCAAGAGTTGCAATCAGAAAGGGAAACTTGTAATTGTTGCTACACAGATGCTTGAATCTATGGTTGAAAATTCTAATCCTACTAGAGCAGAAACTTCTGACATTGCGAATGCCGTACTAGATGGAGCTGACTGCCTTATGCTTTCTGAGGAGACTGCAATTGGAAAATATCCTGTAGAGGCAATTCGAATTATGAGTAAAATTTCACTTAATGCAGAACCTGAAGTTGATATAGATATTATAGAAGAGGAAGCTGAAAACACTTCAGAACTTATCAGTCACAGTGTACATACACTCGCAAAAACACTAAAAATAAATAAAATAATCTGTCCAACTTATTCTGGATATACTGCTGCAAAGATTGCACGTTTCAGAATGAACATACCAATAATTGCGATAACAAGTTCTGATATGATAAAAAGACAATTGATGCTTTACTATGCTATTGAACCAATTAATTACAAATCAAATTTTTGGGACCATCCGATTATTAAAATTGCAAAATATCTCTATAAGAAAAAACTGATTAAAAAAGATGAAAAAATACTTTTTACTGCAGGATTACATGTAAAAAACGGAAAGAAAACGAATACAATACAAATTCATGATGTCGAAGACATTATTGATTACTTTTAGATTTATTACAACTAGCACTTGATGGGCAGCTAGCGCAATTACATGAGTCTTTCTTCTTTAATGTTTTATAAAAATAATATAGGATAAAAGCACCTGTTACATAAAACAAAATTTCTTCTATCATAATAAAACACCTATCTGATATACGATAAAACCAATTATCCATGCTATAATCAAATTATAGGTTACTGATAACGCTGGCCATTTCCATGAACCTGTTTCTTTTTTCATAACCGCAAGAGTAGCTACACAAGGAAAATAAATCAATGTGACTAACATGAATACATAAGCTGAAAGTGGTGTAAATATTGCTGCAAGTGATGTGGTGAGATTCGCAGCTCCAAATAGTGTGCCAAATGTACTAACGACTACTTCTTTTGCTGCGATACCAAAAATTAATGCAACCGCGCTTTGCCAATTCCCAAAACCTAATGGCGCAAATATTGGTGCAATAGTTCTGCCAATAATTCCAATTAAACTACTTTTTGATGCATACTCTACTCCTAATGGGAAACTTGATAAAAACCATATTAGCAGTACAAATGAAAATATGAGTGTTCCTGCCTTATATAAAAATTCTTTAGATCTTTCCCATGTGTGAATAAGTGCACCTTTTATTGGCGGAATTCTGTATGGAGGAAGTTCTAATATTAATTCGGATGTCTGTCCTTTAAAGAACAGTCTCTTGAATAAAAAACCTGTAAGTATTGCCATAATGATTCCAATAATATATAATGAAAATATCACAAGACCTTGATAACTCTGGAAAAATATACCAACAAACAAGATATATACTGGCAGTCTTGCCGAGCATGACATGAATGGATTTATCAAAATAGTTAGTATTTTGTCTTTCTTGTTATCTAATGATCTTGTAGCCATTATTGCCGGGACGTTGCAACCGAATCCTAAAATTAATGGGATAAATGATTTTCCATGCAATCCAATCTTGTGCATATAATGGTCCATTATGAATGCTGCCCTTGCAAGGTATCCTGAATCCTCTAGTAATGAAATTATGAAAAACAAAATGAATATGTTTGGAAGAAAGACTAATATTGAACCAAGACCACCAAAGATACCGTCAGTGATTAGTGATGATGTCCACTCTGGGAAACCAGAAAGAAGCGGTTCTATAATTCCTAAGATGTTGCCAATAATAAATTCTATTAAATTAATTACTGGACCTGCAAATGTAAATGTCGCCTGAAACATAAAATACATTATCAAGAAAAAAATTGGCATAGAAAACCACTTGTGCGTTACTATTCTGTCAATTATGTCCGATCTTGATTTTCTTTTTGGTTTTGTCTTTTGTATACATTCGTGCATGATACCTGAAACAATCCCATATCTTTTTCCAGAAATCACAGAAGCATAATCTTTTCCATGCACTCTTTTGATTCTGTCAATTGACTCTGCAAGCTGGTGAATGAAATTATCTTTCTTTTCAATTTTATCTAATATACTACTATCTCCTTCAAACATCTTAATAATTGCCCATCTTTTGGGATAGTTTTCCTTTGTATTAAAAAAATCACTAAGAATTGAGACTTCTTTTTCTATCTCTTTACCGTAGTTTATCTCAAACTTCTTTTGTTTTTTATTTATGAGTTTATTTTGGAAAAAATGTTTCACTTCTTTTTCGTCTTTAGCATTAATTTTGAATACTGGAACTCTTAAAAGCTCTGAGAGTAATTTTTCGTCAATGATTATTCCCTTTTTCTTTGCAAAATTATCCATATTGATTACTACAATGATATTTTTGGTGATTTCGAGCAACTCAAGTGTAAGATATAGATTTCTCTGAATATTTGTTGCATCGACAATATCTATTATGTAATCTGGTTTTTCATCAATAATGAAGTCTCTTGGGATTTTTTCTTCTTCAGAAAATGCTGTCAGACTATACGTTCCTGGCAAATCAACAATCTCTGCTTTATTTTCTCCTACATTCATAACATAAGATCTTTTTTCAACTGTTTTTCCAGGCCAATTTCCAACATGATGATTGGTACCAGTAAGCGAATTAAAAAGAGTTGTCTTTCCAGAATTTGGATTACCTATTAGACCAATCTTCATATTTACACCTCTATGTTTATTTTACTGGCTTGTCCTCTTCCAATTGCAATTTTAGAATCAAACACTTTGATAATTATTGGTCCATGACCATCATTTTTAATCACATCAACAGTATGACCATTAAGTATACCAAGAGAACATAATCTGCTCTTTATCCCCTTACAGCCTTCAATCTCTTTAATCGTTGCACTTTCTCCTTCCAATAGATCATTGAGAGTCTTCATCTTTTTAATGTGGAATTTCTTTACCATGTGGTGTAGTATTTGGATTATCTAAAAAATCATCTAACTTTTTGATTGTCTCTTCAGAAAATGCATGTTCAAGATTATGCGCTTCTGTGTGAATCTTTCTCATATCGCATTTTAACACCTCACTAAGAAAATATTCTATAAGTCGATGTTTATGCATAACTTTTTTTGCCTTTTCAAGACCTTTTTTGGTGAGATAAACCTTAGAATATGGCTCAGAATCAACTAAACCAATATTTTTCAACTTACTTATCATTTCTGAGACACTTGCCTTAGAAATGCCTAACTCTTTTGCAAGATCAACTGAACTTACACCTACTTCTTGGCCTGATTTCTTTTCTATTAGGAAATATATTGCTCTGAGATAGTCTTCTATGGTCTTCTCTTTCATTAAAGTTAGGAAAGCCTAACTTCTATATAAAGCTTGCCAATTGGTAAAAGAGAGGATTAATTAGAAAACAAAATAATTTACCTATTATTACATCCATTCTATATATTAGCGCAAAATATATAAACAAAAGGATACAGGATATAGGATAGGGTTTTATAAATGGGGAAACAGACAGATTTTAATGTGGACATGGACAAGTATCTGGTTAAAAAAAAACAAAATTCTAATGGGTCTGGCATGTCTAAGAGTAAAAAACAAAAACAGTACAAAACAGTTTCTGAGATGTATCCTGACCTTTGTGGTGAGGGTAACGAGGTACATGTTATTGAGTCTGAATCTAATGTTAAAAAATTATTTAATGAATACAAGTGTAAAATTCTATCAATGTTAAAAAAGGAAGAAGAAGAAATTGAAAACATTGAACTTTCTGATGATAAACTAAAAGAAGATGCATTAGAGGAACTTGAAGAAGTCACTAATGAGATTGAAGATACTCTTGAAGAAAATCAGGAAGAAGAAATATCTTTCATTGAAAAGTTCAAAAGGACTGTCGCAAACATATTCATGACAGAAAAAGAAGTTGAAGAAGAAGAGTATGAAGAGCAAGAAGAAGAAACTCCTGAAGAGATTGAAGAAGAATTTGAAGAGTTAGAAACCGAAGAAGAAGAAGTAGAAAAACAGAGCATTTCTGGATGGTTTAAAGGATTATTTGTCAAACTTGGACTTAGTGGAGAAAATGAAGAAAATGTTACCCCAGGAGAGACTGAAGAAGAAGAGAAGAATGTTACAAAAGTTATCCTTTACAAGGCAAGAATCGAAAAAGATGTTAAACTGGCTTTGATGATTGCTGATAAATACATAAGAAACATGCCTGCTGCAATGAAAGAATCATTTAAGAAATCCGGCGACCAAGTTGAATTTGAAGAAGCATTAACAAGACTTAAGATAAAATAGATTCTATAATTTTTTTAATATTTTCTAGTGACAGTTTTGGATGAACTGGTAGACTTAAAACTTTCTTTGATAGAGATTCGCTGATTGGAAAATCTCCTTCTTTATATCCCATATTTGCATAGAATGGATGCAGATGAAGTGGTTTAGGGTAATAAATTCCTGATCCAACTCCTGCATTGAAAAGTTTCTGTTTTAATTCATCCCTAGAAAGACTGTAATCGTCTTCAATAATGATTGTATATTGATGAAAAACATGTTTTGAATTGTCTTTGATTTTAGGGACAGTGATGCCTTTAATATCTTTTAACCCCTCAGTCAGAGCTTGTGCATTATTGATTCGTCTCTGATTAAGATCATTAATTTTTTTTAATTGTGCGAGTGCAATTGCTGCTGTTAAATCTGTCATACGATAATTATATCCCAAATCGTGATATTCATACCGAGTCTGTTCTGACTGTCCGTGATGACGAAAACGTTTAGCAAGCTCTGCAACTTCTGGATTATCTGTTGTAAGCATCCCTCCTTCACCGGAGATTAGATTTTTTGTTGCGTAAAATGAAAAACAAGATGCGTCTGCACATGTTCCTGCCTTTTGTCCGCCTAATTCAGCACCAATTGCTTGACATCCATCCTCAATTAATAGTAGATTGTGTTTCTTACAAATTTCTTTAATTGCTTTATGATCAAAGATTTGCCCATAGAGATCTACTGCAATTATTGCTTTCTGGATCTATATTGAAAGTGTCTGGATTAATATCGACAAAAACTGGTTTTGCGCCTTGCATAACTATTGGATTTGCAGTAGCTACAAAAGTAAATGGCACTGTTATAACTTCATCGCCTGGCTTAATGCCTAAAGAATATAGTGCACAATGAATTGCTGCTGTGCCAGAATTTACAGCAACTGCGTATTTAGATCCACAATACTTTGCAAATTTTTCTTCTAATTCTTTTACTTTTGGTCCTTGTGCAATCTGACCTGACTTAAGAACTTCATTTACAAGCCTTATTTCTTCTTCTTCAATAATTGGATCTGCAATAGAAATCATATTTTTTTACCCTTCTCATCAACTTTTCCTTTGACTGTTGCAGGATTGCCATAAACTAATGCATAGTCTGGAACGTTTTTTGTTACAACTGAACCTGCACCAATCATTGCGTATTTCCCTATTGTAATTCCTGGTAGTATTGTTGAGTTCGCACCAATTGATGCACCGTCTTTAACGAGAATTCCTTCTGATATCCAATCATCATCTGTTTGAAGAGAACCATCTGGATTGGTTGCTCTTGGCGATTTGTCATTTGTAAAAACCACATGTGGTCCAATGAAAACTTTGTTTTCTATTCTTGTACCGTGATATATAGAGACATTATTTTGAATCTTACAGTTGTTACCTATAATTACATCAAAATCGATGTAAACGTTTTTCCCTAGAATGCAGTTGGTTCCAACTGTTGCATTTTCTCTAACTTGTGCGTTGTTCCAAATTTGAGTTTCTTCGCCGATGTTTGCTTTTTTCGAAACATCTGCAGTATCATGTATTTTCATAACCTTGCTAATTATATAGAGAAATATAAATGTTACTGATTAATTGATTCTTCGGGTCTTTGAGACATAGTTTAGAATTCTTCCTTCACGTATCTTGCCACTTCCTAGATAATCATCCTTGTGTTTGATTATTACGTAAAATGGGATGTCTTTGAGCTCTGTTGCTGGCTCCTCTCCTCTCATCCAAGCTTTAGAATCTTCAATTTCAACAACATTTTTTGTCGATTTTGGGCCAATCAATTCTGATCCTTCGATACTTAAACGCATCTCTTTATCGTTAATCTCTCCAATATACAAGCCAATTGTATTTACTCTGAGTTTTGTGAATTCAATATTGTCAATAGATCTATTTACAATGTATACTCGATTTTTATCATTTATAAGAAATGCATAATCTAAAGTTTCTTCGAAACCGAATTGCTCAGAAAGCATTGAGAATATTCGTTTCTTTTCTTTGGAATTTAGGAATCTTTGCTTGCTCATTTTGATTAAAAAGAAGTTTCACTTATTAAAGTTTACTCTGGAGCTGGATGAGTTCCGTATGTAATCACGTTTTCTACTGCCTCTAACATGTCTGTAAATAATATTGGCTTACTAAGAACTGCATTTGGTCCATAAGATGCTGTTACATCTTCATTTGGATCGTATCCAGTAATGACAACTACTGGAACTTCACTTCCGCTTTCTCTAATATTTCTTAATACTTCAGTTCCATGCATTCCGGGCATAATCATGTCAAGACAAACCGCATCGATTGTATCTGCATGCTCTTGATACATATTCCATGCGACCTGGCCGTCTTTTGCCATAAGAACTTCGTAACCTGCCTTAGTAAATACTTTATCATAAAGAGCTCTAATTCTTTCCTCATCTTCAGCAATAAGAAGTTTTTTCCCTTCTGCTGAATACTCCTGAGGTGTTTCTTCTGTGATTTTATGATTTTCAAGCGGGAGATAAATGTGAGCTTTTGTTCCAACTCCTTCTTCGCTTTCAAGTGTAATATAGCCACCATGTTTTTGTGCAACTGCGTAAGCAAGAATTAAACCAAGCCCTTGGTTGTCTTCTGAAATAGATTCTAATAAGAAGGCCTTGCTTAATTTTTCAGAACTCATACCTACTCCATTGTCACCTATAATTACTTCTGCATATGTTCCATCTGTAAGAACTGGGTGATTCTCTGCGTTGTATACAGTAGCATCTACGGTGATATGTGGCTCTACTTCATCATGTCTAGCATCAACTGCTTGATAAGAATTTTGTAAAATTGTTTGGAATAATTCAGAAATTTCGAAATCATTTGCTTTTAATGTATACGCTCCTTCATCAAAACCAACAACCAAATCAATACACCCTCCTAAAGATTCAGGAACGTGTTCGTTTGACTGAGTGACTGCTGTATAAAGATCTATTTCTGAACGTGTACCTAACTGCCTAGAAAGCATCGTCAACTTATCATGCTGTGTCATCATGCTTAAAGTGGCGCTTTTTGCCTGATCTATATAATGTTGCCAAGTCGAGTCTGAACCTCTTCGTTCTAGCAGCCCCAAAACACCTATTACAGATGCTGCTTTTTCATTAATGAAACTAGTTAATGAATCAGCAAGAAGTGCAGCTACTTCTGTAGCTTGATAATGTGATTGGTGTGTTGCACTATGTAATTCTTCTTCTAATCTTGAAGCCTTTTCTCTTAGTGCTTCATTTTCTCTTACAAGTGCATCATAATCTGTATCTCTCATTTTCCGTATTTTTTACGAGTGCTCATGTCTTTTTAAATTTTTATATATTTTATATAAAATAACTATAATTAGTATATTATACCTATCAATAGTTTCTTGACTTGTTTAAATCTTATCTTTTCTGGATCTGGTGAAGGGTTGTTGTCTCCCTTTGTAACTGCGTACCAACCACCATCGTCATGTCCGATGTTAATTACTCTGTGGATGATCGTTGCGTATTCCAGATTTGAATTATAACTAATAATGTCTCCTACTTGAATTTGTGATTCATTTTGGGGAACTATCTGAAGTGCGTTTGAACCTATATCTATTACTGGATCCATTGAATTTGTATCTGCGAATGTCGCCCACTCTGGACCGTCTACATCGATAACAATTCTATCTGCGTATATGTGTATATTTTCTTTTTTTATAATGTCACTAGGAGATGCTCTTTCTTTCGGATATGAACTTACTATGCTTCCTGTGATTATGTCAGGATGCTCAAGCTGTAAGGTTCCAAGTACATCATTAAGAATCCAACCTAGAAAAAACACAAACATTAGTGCAAAAATTGTTGTTTTTCTCATAATATGACTATTTAGTGAGATTGAGCTTATAAATCTTTCGATTCTTAATCACTTATTAGTGGTAACATATGATATATATATGGGGGAAGGATTAGATGGTATATGGTAATGGTCAAATTCAAGAAAAAGTGCTATAGGTGCAAGAAAAACTATGTTACAGCCACTAGAAGGGATAATTGGGTAATGTGTTATGATTGCCAAAAAGCAGAACTTAATGGTGTAATAGACGATCCTGAAATGAAGAAATTTTTTGATATACCACATGAATTCTACGTAAATAACTCGTTTTTAAGAGACATAAAGGTCAAATACTTGAAATTCGGTAATTTGACTGAAAAGCAGATAGAAGCTTTTAAGAAAACCGTTGATAAACTTAAAGAAGAAAATTCAAAAGATTAATAAATAATAAATGGTGACGTGTACTCTATGAAATTCAAGGCGTTTGATGTATTAAGGATTATAATGGCACTAAATTTTCTAACAGCCGCTATTTATAGAATCTTTAATTATGGTCTTGCAACAGTTGAAATGCAAGCTATTGCTTTGCCTGGATTTTTTGCACTTATTGTAATAGGTCTAGAAGTTGTTTGTGGAGTGCTTATGCTCATGAATAAATGGGTAAAGGAATGTATC